>JAUNAK010000055.1 GCA_030527665.1 Eubacteriales bacterium | reverse complement strand
TAAACCAGCGTCTTCCATGTAAACCAGCGAATTGCACCGGCCCCCCTTATACACATTCAGCGCTCAACAAAGCCTTCTGCTTTGCTGAATTCTGCGCCCTACAGCCTCTATACGGTAACAGGAAGCGATTAGCTGCGTGCAGCCTTCGCCTCCTGCCGTTTCCTGCGCCGCCGCACACGTATCTCATCCCGTTTGCTCTTGATGACATCCGCCTCCATACGGCTGCTGACCCGAATCGTCTTGATCACATACAATCCGCCGTCCTCAGCCTGCTTCATCCGGATCTGCCCCTTCATCAGACCATGCTCCGGACACTCTGCCATGCAGTAGTAGTTCCGGGCATTGACGGAAAACCAGCGCATCTTCTTGCGGCTCTTTTTCCCGCAGCGACAGCAGTAGGTACCGCTCACCTCCGGATCCCGCATTGCCTCCTCCTTGGTTACAAAGGGACGGGAGATGTATTTGGAATATCCGTTGTATACGGTATGGATCTCTTCTGTTTTTGTCTTCGGATTCTGGTAGACATCGATGGAATCGTACGCCAGCACCACACTCATATCGATGGTACGGAAGATCTCTGCTGTATACTCCGCATCGGCCAGCGCCCGATGGAAGTTATCCTTATTCTCCAGTTTCAGAAAATCAACGCCGTACTCCAGTGCTCTCCGGCTGTGCATATCTTCATATTGAACCGCAAACAGCTTCTGCACATCGTAATAATGCATCGGTCCCTTCAGCAGATGCAGCAGTCCGTAGTACTGCATATTTCTCTGCAGTTCCGGCAGATCCACCGTTCCCCATGTACAGAACACCGAATCATGTCCTGCCCAGGTCAGGAATTCCCGGATCGCATCCGGAAAATGCATGCCGTTCTCCAGCTCTTTTCTTGTCATGTGCACGATCTCTCTCGTGCGGTAATGCAACGTCTTATAAACCGCCGGCCGGATCACCTGCTGATAGGTATCGATCACCTCTCGGGCATCGTTCAGCTTCACCGCGCCGATCTCAATGATCTCAAATGGAAGCCGCTTTACTGCATGCCCCTTTCCGTACGGGCTCTGGTTCCACTCCAGATCAAACACTATATAATTCATATCAATTCGCCGTTTCCCTAAAATAAACAATGCGATGTACTAGACTCAAGCTTCCCTTCGGTCGCTTTACTCTGTATAAGTTCGACCACAAAAATCGAAGATTTTCTGTCTCACTTATCGCCAAGTGCATCTGCATAGGTCGCACGTAACCCTCGCCTTTCGCCTTCGGCTCTGTCAGCCCTGCATAAGTTCGACTACGAAAATCAAAGATTTTCTGTCTCACTTATCGGGAAGTGCTCATCCTAATAAAGCGGGGGGCAAATACCTTTGCCCCCACTTATATATAGAAGTATATTAGCACATAGTCAATAACGACCGCAAGATGGCTTTTTTGTACCGCAAGAGACTCGAAAAGGACTTCACGGAAAGAACAGCCCGCAAAGATCAGCGTATTGCTCTGACCTTTGCGGGCTGTTCCTGACATTTGTTATTTATACAATTATTCTCTTCCGTTCCAGCAGTAGGTACACAGACAGTTGGAATCGATGGATACGGAATCCAGCATATCATCCAGACGATGATAGTGCAGAGATGTGAAGCCCATCTCCTTACGGATCTCTTCCAGCATTGCATGATATCTGTCGGAATCCGGATCGATGTAATCCTGCAGGATTTCCTCGGTCGGTCTGGAAGTTCCTTCCAGTTTGGCGATCTTTCTTCTTGTGATCAGCTCGGATTCGGAGTTGGATCTGGAGAAGTTCAGATATTTGCATCCGTATACCAGCGGCGGACATGCCGGGCGTACATGAACTTCTTTTGCTCCGCTGTCATACAGGTACTCGGTGGTCTCACGAAGCTGGGTTCCTCGTACGATCGAGTCATCGATCAGCAGAAGGCTCCTGTCACTGATCAGTTCCTTGATCGGGATCAGTTTCATCTTCGCAATGAGATCACGTTTGCTCTGGAAGGTCGGCATAAAGGATCTCGGCCAGGTCGGTGTGTATTTTACAAACGGACGGGAATACGGAATATGGGAATGGTTGGAATATCCCACGGCATGCGCAATACCGGAATCCGGCACACCTGCAACAATATCCGGATGGATATTTCCGCGTCTCAGGTCACGCTCTGCCATCTTCTCGCCGCAGCGATAACGAACATCTTCGACATTCAGTCCCTCATAGGAAGCTGCCGGGAATCCATAGTAGATCCACAGGAATGTACAGATACGCATCTCCTTGTTCGGAGCCTGCAGCATCTCGATACCGTCCGGTGTAATAAAGTCGATCTCGCCCGGTCCCAGTTCTTTCTCAGACTGATAACCCAGGTTCAGATAGGAAAAGCTCTCGAAGCAGCAGCAGTAGCTGCCGAATTTATGTCCGATCTGTACCGGTGTACGGCCCATCTTGTCACGGGCTGCATAGATACCCTTCTCTGTCATCAGAAGAATGGTAACAGATCCGTTGATCACCTCCTGTGCATAATGAATGCCTTCTACGATGGTGGGCTTCTGATTGATCAGTGCCGCAACAAGCTCTGTCGGGTTGATCTCACCGCCGCTCATCTCCAGAAAATGGGAAAATCCATTGTTGTACAGCTGTTCTGTCAGCTCCTTGCTGTTGTTGATCTTGCTGACCGTTGTAATTGCATAGGTTCCATGATGAGAACGAATGATCAGCGGCTGCGGCTCGAAATCAGAGATACATCCGATACCGATATTTCCGCTCATATGCTTGATATCTTTTTCAAATTTCGGTCGGAAATTTGTACTCTCAATGTTGTGAATCGCACGATCGAAGCCTTTTGTCTTATCATATACGACCATACCGGCACGACGTGTTCCAAGGTGAGAATGATAATCGGTTCCATAGTACAGATCGAAAATACAATCCTCGCGTGATGCTATGCCAAAAAATCCGCCCATAAAATCCTCCTGTGCGCAAGCAGCTGCACTGCTATCTGATCCGGACCCAATAATTCCGGGAAAGTCTTACCGAGTTATTATATACCATCATCTTCGATGAATATATACGAAATGATGACAAAATTCTATTTCTTCTTTTTAAAGCTATTAGTATTTTTACACACAGAAAGGCTGAACGCACAAGATACGTTCAGCCTTTCCGGAACAATATTTGTATTCAGGACGAAGTCCAATAGTTATTTGCCATAATAGACGGCTTACAGCAGACAAAGCTGCTGTAAACCGCCGCAGGAATCTGCAAGTAATGCAAAGATGTCCGTCCTGATTCCTGCCTTAATTTTTACTGGAAGTTTGTTACCAGAGTAATGATTCTGATTACGAAGAGAACAAATACTACCCACATAACCGGGCTGATCTCTTTTGCTTTCTTCTCGAATACTTTCAGAATTACCCAAACGATAACACCAAACATGATACCGGTTGCAATGGAATATGCCAGCGGCATCATCAGCATTGCCATGTAAGCAGCAGCTGTGTCGGCGATGTCTCCCTCGAAGCTGATCTTCTTAGCGGAAGATACCATCAGCATACCTACATACAGCAGAGCCGGAGAGGTTGCGAAGCTCGGGATTGCCAGGAATACCGGGCTCAGTACCAGAGACAGAAGGAACATGCAGCCGGTAACAACAGCGGTCAGACCGGTACGTCCGCCGGCAGCAACACCTGCACTGGACTCAACGAAAGAAGTAACGGTAGAAGTACCAAGGCATGCACCTGCAACAGTACCGACAGCGTCAGCCATAAGTACACGGCCTACACGCGGAAGCTCACCCTTCTCATCCAGAAGACCAGCTTTGTCAGCAACAGCTACTACAGTACCTACGGTATCGAACAGGTCAACATACAGGAAGCTGAATACGATGGCAATGAACTGTACCATGTTCTTTGCAGCCCATCCGAAATTGAACTTGAATGCAGTGTTTGCGATTCCGCCAAGCTGAAGTCCCTGAGAGAAATCCGGGAATACGCTGTAAACGCCTGCCTCGATATCAACAACATACCAGCCGATTCCCTGTGCGATCATGCCGAGAACCCATGTAGCCAGGATACCGATCAGAACGGCACCTTTTACTTCATAGTGTGCAAGGATCAGAATAATAACAAAACCGATCAGTGCAAGAGCAACATCCGGATTGGAGAATTTTCCAAGATCAACTTTTGTTGACTCGCTTGCAACGATGATGTTTGCGTTCTGCAGTGCGATGAAAGCAACAAACAGACCGATACCTGCAGAAATACCATTCTTCAGGTTAGCCGGAATGCTGTTAACGATCTGCTCACGAATCTTGAAGAAGGACATCAGGATGAATACCACACCTTCAATGAATACAGCGGTCAGACAGATAGTAAATGCATCCGGTGCGCCGCCCAGCTCACCAAGACATACGGTATATGCAAAATATGCATTCAGTCCGAGTCCCGCAGACAGAGCGATCGGATAATTGGCGATGAAGCCCATAATAAAAGTTGCGATTGCGGAAGCAATGGCAGTAGCAACAAATACACCGCTTCTATCCATAACTGTTCCCAGAATGTTCGGGTTAACAGCAAGGATGTAAGCCATAGTGAGGAATGTTGTGAGACCGGCAACTACTTCTCTTTTGACGGTCGTGCCATGTTCCTGAAGCTTAAACAGTTTTTCCATGTTCACTTTTCCGATATAAAAATCGGCCCTCCAAATTTTAAATTTACCCGCAGTCCGCATTTTGTTTTCACAAAATCCTTTCTACAGGTATAGAATGCTGTAGCATCCCTATTGTACCACAGCTTGTCAATATCGCCATTATTTTTTTTAATACATTTTTCACACTCTTCAGAGAAACTTTATACCATCGGTATTATTTTCAATTCGCTGAACTTCGTTCTCATATATGTAAAGTTCTCTTTCTTCTTATTTCCTATATTCATGCATACCGTATATCTGCTTTGCCTGCATTTCATTCATATTCATGTATATATTTTTTTATGACCGCTTCCTTCGCATCCGCCGCACACGGTTGATGTGCCGCTCGAACTCACCGCTGTTGATCATTTCCGTCAGCACATACTGTTCAAAAGTCGGCACCGTACTGGAATAAAAGCCGATCCGTTCCCGATAGACCTCCACCAGTTTTCTTGGAAGTACCATATAACCGATACGGATCGACGGTGCGATGGTCTTGGAAAATGTATTCAGATAGATCACTGTCCGCTCCGGCTCAAGTGAAAAAAGGGTATCCTCTGCTTTTGATGAAACGGTAAACTCCGAATCAAAATCATCCTCAATGATAATGCCGTTTCTGGATTTTGCCCATGCAATATACTGCCGCCGTCTGGATGCGGATGCGGTGATCCCGCTGGGAAAACTGTTGAATGGTGTCACATGCAGAACCTTCGCTTCAGATCTCCGCAGTTCCTCCGGTTCAATGCCTTCCGATCCCATCCGGAGCAATTCACAGGATACCCCGTTCGCTTCGTACATACGGCGGATTTTTTCATAGGAAGGATCTTCCAGTGCAAACCGATGTGCATCCCCGACAAGCTGTACGATCAAGGAATACAGATACTCCGATCCGGAGCCGATCACGATCTGTGCGGGATCCACCAGCATACCGCGGCTTCTAGCCAGATAAGCAGCAATGGCACTGCGCAATTCCGGTACACCGTTCCCCGGCGAGCGCTGCAGGATCTTCTCCCCGTATTCCGACAGCACCCGCCGCATGGTTCTCGCCAGCATCGGGTATGGGATCTGTTCCTCCCGGTTCTGATCGCCGCTTCGCACGGTCTCATCCGGGATCTCCCAGGCAGTTGAAGGTTCCGCGGAATTCTCATTGCTTGAAAACTCTGCAGCCAAAACTACAGACGCTGCTCCGTTCCGCACCTTCCCGCTTTCCGCTGCCGGCTCCTCCGCATCCGGATACATGACCGGAAATACATCCTGTTCTCTGTAGCAGACAAAATACCCGCTTTTCTCAGCCGCTTCCACATACCCCTCATCACAAAGGATCCCATAGGCATGCTCTACCGTGATCACGCTTTTCCCGATCTCCGCTGCAAGCAGCCGCTTGGACGGAAGTTTCACACCAAATGGATATACCCCCCGCACGATATCCTCCCGCAGGGCAATATAGAGCTGCATGTACGCAGGTTGTTTTTTCTTTTCATCTATACTGTATCGCATACAGATCTCCCAATACCCCATTTCAAGAAGTACTCATCCCAATACGCTTACTATTAATCGAGCCTGTCATTACTCACTGCTTATCGAAACAGATGTCTTCTCAACAGGGATAAAAGTAATGCTGCATCGCAGAATTTATACGATGCAGCACTTTTTATCGCTTTAATTTTTATTCATGGCAATGGTTCCGGTCTTCTGTACTTCCAGAATACCAAAGCTTCTGACCAGCTCAATAAACTCACCGACGGTATCCGGATCGGAATGCAGCTCGATGATCATATTTTTCGGTGCCACATGCATGATCTTCGCCCCCATAACACTGCAGGTCTCGATCAATGCAGCACGGTTGGTTGCCGAATAGGAGACCTTGATCAGCAGCATCTCCATGGCAATGCTTTTGTTCTCATCCAGGCGGCGAACCTTGATAACATCGACCTTTTTGTTCAGCTGCTTCTCGATCTGATCAATGGTACGTGCATCTCCGGTAGACACAATGGTCATACTGGAAACATCGCGTTTCTCAGTCTCGCCTACTGTCAGACTCTCAATGTTATATCCACGACGTGCAAACAGCGCGGAAATTCCGGAGAGAACACCATCTCTGTTTTCTACAAGTACGGAAAAAATTCCTTTCATGTCTTCTCTCCTCCTTACTGTGTATAGTTATTGTAATCAACATCGCAGACCATGATGGCTGCATTGGTACATGCAAGGAATCGATCCAGCTCTGCACCAAGTGTTTCGTTGCTGTCCGCATAGAAATAATCCATATCGTATGCCTCCGACAGCTTATCATAGCGCGGAAAATCGTACAGCTGAACACCGGAATAATGGTGCTCATAGGTCTTTGCCTGGTGCTCACGAACCAGACCGAGGAACTGATTTCTCACTACCAGGATCTTGAGCGGGATCTTGTTTACGGCGATCGTTGCCAGCTCAAACATAGACATCTGGAAGGAACCGTCACCGCACACAACCACTACCTGCTTGGTCGGATCCGCAACCTTTGCGCCGACACCTGCAGGAATGGAATATCCCATGGTACCCATACCGCCGGTAGTCAGGAAACGTCCTTCCTTCATAATATAATTGTCCGCGGACCACAGCTGGTTCTGACCAACATCTGCAACGTAGACAGCATCATCATCCATCTTCTCGGACAGTGTCTGTACCAGCTCGATCGGATTTACCATTTTTTCGCTGAATACACGGCTGTCTACTGTCGTTGTCTTGATCTCTTTGAGTTTTTCGATCCAGGCAGCTGTATCTACTTTAATATCTGCCTCCAGAAGAGAAGCAAAAACATCTTTTACATCACCAACAAGCGGAATCGTAGGTCCGAGGTTCTTGCCGATCTCGGCAGTATCGATATCGATGTGGATGATATTTACCTGTTTCTCCAGATGCTCCGGTCTGGCAACCGCACGATCGGCAATACGCGCACCGACTACGATCAGCAGGTCACTGTTATTGACCGCACGATTCGCATATGGCTTGCCGTTGTTTCCGAGCATACCGAAATACAGCGGATGCTTCTTCGGCAGAACACCGATTCCCATCATGGTATGAACCAGCGGAATATTGAATTTCTCGCAGAATTCGCGGACGATCTTTTCTCCGTTTCCGAGGATAACTCCGCCGCCGGCACAGATCAACGGGCGTTTTGCATTATTGATTGCCTTGATAACCTTTGCCATCTGCTGGCTGTTTCCTTTGATGCTCGGTTTGTATCCGCGCATATTGATCTCTTTCGAGTAATCAAACGACTTTCTCAGTTCGGTCAGCTGTACATCACAGGGAATATCGATCAGAACCGGCCCTTTTCTTCCTGTGGACGCAATATAAAATGCTTCCTTCATAATGGTCGGGATCTCATCTGCATTTTTTACCAGATAGCTGTGTTTTACGAAGGATGCGGTAGCTCCGCGCATATCCGCTTCCTGAAAAACATCGCGTCCAAGCAGACTGCTTTTAACCTGTCCGGTAATGGCAACCATCGGAATACTGTCCGCATAGGCAGTAGCCAGTGCAGTGATCAGGTTGGTCGCTCCGGGACCGGAGGATGTGACGCACACGGCCGGCTTTCTGGTAATTCTGGCATATCCGCTTGCCGCATGGCCTGCAGCCTGCTCCTGTCTGACCAGAATATGCTCGATCTTATCTGTATTATAAAGTGCTTCATAGAAGGGGGCGATTGCCACGCCGGGAATACCGAAGATCTTTGTAATTCCTTCAGCTTCCAGGCACTTAACCATTGCTTCAGCTCCGTTCATATGCGGTACCTCCAATTTCTTATCATTGCTCAAATTTTAAAAAATATTATAGCATCTATATACCGCACTTGAAAACTTTTTTTTGATAAAAGCCCTGTGCTGCGGCAAAGCATTCGCCATGCTTGCATGGAAGAATGCTTTGATTTTCAAAACCCCTTTACAGAAAATGGGAGAAGCTGAATGCCTCTCCCATTTCTTACATATTTATATACTTGCAGCCATACATCTTATCTGTCGTTCATGAAACTTCTGAACCAGTCTTCTACATTCCCGCCTTCTGTATCTCTGTCTTCCGTGTCAGCGTTTCTGCTGTCTATATCTGTATTGCTGCTGTTATCTGTATCTGCGTTTCTGCCGCTGTCTGTGTCTCTGCTGCTGTCACTGTTTGTGTCTGTCATACTGTCCTTGCTTTCCAGTGTTACCTCGATCTCTTTCTCATTGTATTCTCCGTTGTCTGCACGCATAACCGTCAGTGTTACTTTTTCGCCGCTTGCATAACCGGAAAGTTCCTGGATCAGAGCCTCTCTGGTCACAACGCTGTAGCCGTTCAGTTTTACGATAATATCGCCCTTTAACAATCCGGCATTTTCAGCTGCACCGTTTTCCTGTACATATGTAATGCATACACCTTCCGGCATACCGTAGATCTGCGAATACTCGGATGATACATCTGCAACGTTGACACCCAGATAACCTCTTTCCTCATCGCTCAGTTTGGTACGAACCTCTTTATTCATAAGTTCCTGCAGGATCGGCTCGGCCTTTGCCATCGGAATGGCAAATCCCATATTGTCAACGGTTGCTTCCCCGCTGCCGGAGGAACTGCTCTTTGCCTCGTTGATACCGATCAGCTCTCCCTTCATATTAAGAAGAGCTCCGCCGGAGTTTCCGGAGTTGATTGCTGCATCGGTCTGGATCAGACCGGTGGAATTGTAACCGCTCATCTGCAGATCACGATTCAGTGCACTGATGTAACCGCTGGTAACGGACTGTCCGTAGCCAAGTGCATTTCCGATTGCCACTACCTGCTGACCGAGAGCCAGGGAATCCGAATCACCGATCGTTGCCACACGGATCTTACCCAATGTATCCTCGGAAATATTTTCCTTCTGAACCATGAGAACAGCCAGATCGTTCTGTGTATCGGTTCCCTTTACTGCAGCTTCCGCAACCGTCTCATCCACAAACCCAACAGATACGTTGGTTGCTCCGCTGATCACATGATCGTTGGTTGCAATCAGGATCGCTTCATCCGTCTCTCCGACGATCACGCCGGTTCCGGCACCTTCCACCTGATATTCCTGTGATCCGCCATAAAAGCTTCTGACTTCCTGTACCGACTGTACGGAGATCGTAACCATCGACGGCATAACATTTTCGGCCACCTGTGCGACTGTCAACTCACCTTCATTGCCGGATTCTGTCTGTGCAACCTTTCTGGATGAATCGGATGCACTTGTATAACTGGCTTTGTGTAAGGTCACTGTATCCGAACTCGTCGTATCCTCTGCAGCTGTTTCTGCTGAAGCTTCCGCTGCTGCGGATGTTCCAAGCAGCTGATTCGCTGTATAAGTAACACCTGTCATCGTTCCTCCGGCTACCAGTCCAAAGGTCAAAGCTGCCGCAACTGTTTTTGCAAATCTATTTTTACGCATATTCATTTCCTCCTGTATACTGCACTCCGCTTAACGGTCGTTGTTTATCTCTATGGTTAGCAGTCTACAGGCAAACTGTGTTTGAATTTTGGGGATTTTGTGACAGAAATGTGTTTTTGCATGTTATCGATGTGTTTGGTGCCAGGCAGTGTGTTCCATTCTCAATAGTGTATCTGGATCTGAATTGTGCATGCATGGAAGCAAAACAGAGCTGTGAAAATTGCTTTTCACAGCTCTGCAAATATACTCCACTCTTATATAGTTGTCGTTCTGCTCACGCAGCACACTTCCTACCGTTGTTTCAGCGTTCGCCTTCTTTATACGAAACGACGAATGGTAACGATCGGCTGATATGCCGGGTTGTTCTGAACAATGATACCCAGGTCATCACTTGCGGCATGTACGATCTGGTTGTTACCGATATAGATAGCTGTATGGAATCCGTAGTTGATTACGTCACCCGGCTGCATATCCTCATAGGAAACAGCAACACCCTCGTTTGCCTGTGTATAGGTTGTACGGCTCAGACCAATACCGAAGTTGTTGTATACAGACTGTACAAATCCGGAGCAGTCAGCACCGTTTGTCAGGGAAGTACCTCCCCAGACATATGGATTACCAACGAACTGTGTCGCATAATCTGCAATTGCCTGACCGGTCGCACTAACCTCTGTAGCATTGGTTCCTGCACCGCCGCTGGTATCTACCTGTTCAGCACCGTTTGCAAATGCCGCCTGCTGTGCTGCATACTGCTCAGCCTGTCCGCCGACATAACCGCTGTCAGAAGCATCGGTAACAGCTGTATTACCGCTGTCATCACTGTAGGTATTATCATCGGATGTGGTGCCGTTATCACTGTAGGTATTATCGCTGTCCGTGTTCTCACTATAGGAATCGGTATTGCCGGTGTCTTCTGTATAGGAAGCATCTCCGCCGTTATCCTCTGTATAACCGCTGTAGTTATCCTCTGTATAGGAAGCATCTCCACCATTATCTTCTGTATAGGAAGCATCTGTACTGCCGGCATCTGTATATGTATCTTCTGCATACTCACCGGATCCGGCCTCCTCTGCAGCAACAGCTTCTGCATAAGCAGCTTCCTCTGCTGCCTGCTGTGCCATAGCAGCCTGTGCAGCCATAGCTGCTTCATATGCAGCAGCCTCTGCGATCTCACGCTCCTGACGGGCCTGCAGCTCTACGATAACTGCATTCTGCTCAGCGATAACTGCATAATATTCATTAGCAACTTCCTCAGCCGCTGTGATCTGCTCTTCGTAATTATCGGAAGCAACCTCGGCAACTGCTTTCAGGCTCTCCAGATTTTCCTTTGCATCCACCTGCTCCAGACGCATTGTCTGCAGCTGGGATTTCTGCTCTACCTGCTGTGCCTTCAGAGCATCTACCTGCTGAATGGTCTTCTCATAATTCTCAAGTTCAGCCCGGTCATAGTCATACAGAGATGTTGTAAAATCTACTTTATCAACACCCTGAGACAGTGTTGCATCACCGAACATAACATTCATCCAGCCGTCGGTTCCGCCCTGCTCATACAGATACTGGATACGTTCCTTCATAGCTTCGTACTGTGTCTGTGCATCAGCCTCAGCTGCAGCCAGGTCCTTGCCTGTCTGATCCAGTGCATTCTCTGTAAGCTCGATCTGACCATCCAGTGCATTAATAGCTGTCATGGTCGTAACCAGTTCTTTATCATAACCATCGATTTTCTCAAGAATCGCAGCTTTCTGTGTTTCCATTCCGCTGATTGCATTCTGGAGTGCGGCAAGTTCTGCATTTGCAGCAGCCTGCGCCTGCTGTACCATTGCAATCTCATCTGCTGTACTTGCCTGTACGGAAACAGGTGCTGCAGCCTGTGTTCCAACTACTACAGCGCAAATTCCAATTGCCAGTAATTTCTTAAATTTCAAACCAAAACCTCCTGTAATGCTTCTTCGCATTATATATGTAACAATTTAGAAATGTTCATTCATTCTTTTTCAATACTATCACAACTTTTCAGCCAATGCAACCGACACCGGTCAATTTCTTACATTTTTGTTACATTTTATGTAAGAACTGTCCATTCCGACCCTGTTTTTCCTGTTTTTCATCCAAAAAACACAGGTTTTCGGTGCTTTGAAGCCGAATAGTTTACAAAAGTATTGATTACTATTCACAATTCCCAACTTAGATACGCATTATATATCCCTTCCGAAGGCATTGCAAGCGTTTTATACTTTTTTAATAATTCAGGCAGAGCAAGCGTATTATTAACAATTTGTTGCATTCTGTCTGCATCTTGCAGACAGAATTCCAGTACCCTATACCGGTATATATTCTCAATCAGGAAGTCCCGGATCCTCTATCTTCAAGCCGAGCTCTGCGAGACCTGGCGCGGGTTTCGGGTCAGCTTTCGCTGACGTCTACCCATCTGAATCCCTGCGCATCCCTGCGGAGTGTTTATCTCCGTCGGAATTTAGACTCCCGCTCCTGCAAGTGGTGATCTTGTAATTGCTCACCACTTGCAGCAGCAGGAGTCTTCTCGACTGAAACAAAACAGATTCCCGCTCTGCCGAATTCTTGGCAAAGCAGGAATCTGTCGTTATTTCTTCCTAATATATATAAATGTATCAATTCTTCTTCAGCTGTTCTACCTGAGCGGCGATCTCCTCTTTGGCATCCTCCATCAGTTCATCCCAGCCGTCTTCATAGTCGAAGGTCACATCCTCTTCGTCTCCTTCGCAGATTCGTTTCACATAGCCCTCCAGAAGCGCAAAATCTTTTTCATAGCAGTGGAAGCTGTTGGCACGATGTACATAGCTTCCCATCTCCACTCCAATCTCCTTTGCCAGATACTCCTGCAGACAGATCAGCGCAAATGCATTCATAAATGCCGCTTTGCAGGCATCATTAGATCGAAACAGTACTTTACAGCACAGTCTGTTTTCACGAATAAAATACTGGATATGCTGCAGACATGCCGGATCATCACTTCCCAGATCCGCAGCCTTGTCACGCACGAGCATGACTGCACGACGGCTGCTGGGATTCCGCTTCAGCTCATCGATAATGAACGGAATCTGATCCGCATAACGCTGATGATAAGTATATGCCCAGTTTCCTTTTTCAACCTCAAAATCAAGAATACCATAAAGCATTTCCTGCCGGTACTGCTCCAGCTCCTTTGGGCCGCCGATAAAACACTTGGAAATCCTCGGCTCGGAAAGCGGTTCTGCCACACACATGGTCATGCTTACTTCTTTCTGTGTTGTATTCCAATCCGCGCAGTCCGTCACATGTCCATTCTCCTGCAGGGCAAGCAGCGCCTTATGATAGACCTCCGGCAATGCCTTTCCGTAAATAACAATCTCTTCCATATCAAATACTGGATTTGCCATCGTGTATGCCAACCTCTTCTTTCTTCCTGTATATAGGCTATATGCCTATCGAATATATATGTTCCCATTATAGCATCTTTCCTCCGAATACGAAAAGGGTGCAATTCCCATCGAACTGCACCCTTTCTGGTTCTCTGTTAAACCCCAAAACCTTTTTTCATTTATCTGGTTTGATTCTTCCAGTAATATGCATCCTGCTGCCGCTGCCATGCCCGTCTGTCCTGCCGACGTTTTGCGGCATCCCGTGCATCCCACTCTGCTTTCTTCTGCTGATCCAATGCATACCACTGTGCTTTCTTCTTCCGATCCAGTGCATCCCAGTTCTCTTTTGCCCGTCGGTCAGCTTCCCGAAATCTCTTCTCGCGGTCCGCTGCCACCTGCTTCCGGCTTTCCTTATAGTCCGAAGAATATTTTTCCCTGCTTTCCTGCATAGCCTGAAATGCACCGCTTCGCATCTGCCGGTTCAAACTTCTTTTGTTTCCTATTACGCCCAGTACAAAACAGACAATAAGGATCTGCAGGATATACTCGCCATAATTCGGAACAGCAAAGTACTCCAGTAAAAAATTAATTCCGAAAAATGCAATCACGGTACGAATAAGTGCTCCGGACGGTCTTCTGAAAAATGCGGTAATACTATTCATTGCTGTTCTCCTTCTTTATCATGCCTGCATATGCCGCTTTCATATTTATTTTGTATATGAAACGACAAACTCAAAATATCTTTTGAAGTTTTATGCTTTTCTCTTGATAAGCTAATTCTATCTGTTTCTGTCATTTATCGTGTTTTTTCTGACGAATAACAGATATTGCATGATGAACAACAAGATCGTTTGCCTCTCTGTGGTGTACTACCCATCTTCTGTATGTGGGAACAACAAATCGGTCTCATTCGGAAGCTCACTCCGCCAGCCGCTGTTTTTCCTTCAGATCATACAGATATGAACAATTCTGCACCATCTCCCTGGCGGCATCCGAAGGATTTCGTTTATAGTTGTAGATACTGATTGCAAATGCTTTACGGAAAAATACATCCGCCTGTTCATAATCTCTCAGCTGCATAAACAGTCCTGCCATACGCAGACAGCAATCGGCCATCTTCCGATTCGGTCCCGAAATAAAACCATATTTTGCCGTCAATATATATGCCTTATCCAGGGCCTGCTTTGCGGAAAGCAGTCTTTTTTCTCTTTGGAGCTGTTCATTTTTTTCGATCCAGCTCTGAATCGACTGCTGTACCTGCTCCGCATGCTCACGGATGTAGGATACCTCCTGCACCGTAATATCAATATCCCGAAGAATCCGCTCACGCAATTCCCTCTGATCCATCTGACCATACAGAGCAACCGCATCCTGCGGAAGCGCTCCTTCCTTTTGCAGAGAAGCAGAAAAACGCTTGTTGTAATACCGGTTTGCCTGAACCAGATTCTGCTGCAGCATTTTCTCAGCCGATTCCTCCATAGCTCCAGCATCGACCAGTTCCTGATAGATCGCCCGGCTTTGCATCATATAAAAATAGGCTTCTTTTTCCTTTCCCTGCTGATAGTACACATCTGATTCTTCAAAACATATAACCCCCAGATCCATCTTATAGGAATCGTCCTCTTCCTCAGACAGATACCGCTGGAGCGTCTGCTCACAGATCTGATAAACCTCCATCAGCTGCTCGACCGTCTGCGGGTTTCTGTACCGATCCAGCAGATCGTACAGTACACCGAGGATTTCCTTACGTGCAGTCGTTTTCAGCTCCGTATTGTTTTCGGAGCCTTCCTCACACTGTTTCAGATATTCATAAGCCGAAAACAGGTATGTACAGGCTGTATCCCTGTCATTTTGGGATGTTAACCCGGCGAGTTCTCTGCATGCTACACTTGCGTAATATAACATTTGCGGTGACGTATATTCTTTATACTTTTCCGGAACAGAGACGCAGAAGTCCAGCAATCGTTTCAAATGTGATCGATCGATACCATATCTGGCATGCATACCTGCCAGCATGCAGACGCTGCTTATACCGATCTGAAGAAGCGCATCGGAAGGTTTCCGGATAACCTGCTGCAGATACACATAGAGACATTCTTCCCATTCCGCCAGATATTCCTGCACCGTTCCTCTATGTATCGCCCCATTCTGTGCTTCGACTCCAACCGGAAGGATCGCCTGCTCGATATACATATCGATCACCTGCATGATTGCATCCTCACTCCCTGCTTTTGCAGCCTGCATCATATAATCCAATCCGTGTTCCACATCCTGATCGACATCTTCTCCCATCAAAAGCATTCGTCCGATCTTCCACATTTCATCCGCATCCAGTGGTTCCTGCACACCCTGCGGCAGATATTGCATGATCTGTCTGAAAAGAGATTGTTCACTGGAAAAATCCCAGATCTTGTCGATCCCCGGAAATGCACAGGCAAAACGATTCAGTTCTGTACCTTCGTCCATCAATACAGGAATAACCGGAATATTTCTTCTGACTGCCTCAGGATACTCGCGTGCCATGACATAATTGACACTTCCGTCTGCAGCCGGCTCATAGATCGAAGGTGTCACCAGAAGAAGAACCAGATCTGCAGCATAAAGCTTTTCGGCAATATTCGCATTATAAGACTCTCCCAGATCCAGATAATCATCGCACCAGGCGACCACGCCTCTTGGCAGAAAATGCGTATTCAGAAATGCTTTCATACGCTCCAGCTGCTTATGATCCTTTTTACGATAGCTGAGGAAGATCCTGCCTCTGATGCCCGCTGTCAGTTCCATCTTCTGATCCGAAGTCAGACTGACTTTCTGCAGATTACTGAGAAAATTCCGCCACAGTGCCGTGTCACCCTCCGGATCAAAACACTGGATCGCACCGCACAGCTGATTAAATTCTTTCTCCAGATTTTTTTCCATGAGTACGGGAACGATCGGATATCCGTGTTCTTTCGCAAAGAAAAATGCCTGATAACAGGGAAGACTGTTTCTGCCGCCTACGGACAGATCATATAAAAAATTTCGGGTAACCGGCACCACGGCAAACCTCATCTCCGAAAGCTGCCTTTCCAGATCGGATACTTCCCATGGACTTCTGTCACTCGAATCCAGATACACATCACAGTCATAATTGGGGAAAAGTACCGAGGATGCCAGTGCAGCCGCTGTCGATCTGTCCTCCGGATGACAGATCAGAAAAACTTTGTTTACTTCATATCCGGTATCCCACTGAAACATGTTTGGAATTTGAATAAGTTCTTTTTTCATTTATGCCTCCCTCTCTTTTATCAGCAAACCCTCGAACAAATAACACGACCATTTGTCCGAGGGTATCTTTGTCTTTTATTATATTCTCTTATACCTGTTTTTCAATATCTTCAGTTAGAGATCACATCCGTAGGAAGAGAATTGATCTTGCTGACGGAATTGTTCTCAACTCTGCGATAATTTCTTGCGATTTTTTTCAGGTCTCCCACATCATCCTGCATCTTTGCATACATCTGATCCACATCTGTCTGAATAAGATTAAATCTCTTGCGCATGGCATCTCCTGCCTCACCCTGCCACATGCATCTGGACTGATTCACCTCTCGAATCATTTCATTTGCCAGATTATGGATGGTTTTGCTCTTGTTCTGAAACTCACCTGCTGCGCTATCTAAACGATCCGGGTCTACTTTAATTGTAATTGCTGCCATAGTTTTTCTCCTTATTATTCAAATATATTTATTGATGTTTTCGTATTGTGTTCGGTTTATCCGTACTGTTTTTTTGTTTTTATACGGTTTATCTGTGTTTTCGCACTGTACTCTTCCTGTTTTTACGGCTTATCGCTTAGTGATGCCTGTTACTTGTCTCTTGCGATCTGCTCGTTCTCTTTTTCGATTCGTTCATATTCAGATGCAATATCCCGAAGCTTTGCTGCATACTGGTCGATCATCATCTTGAACTTTTCATACTCTGCATAATTATTTTTGAAGGTTGCATCGAAAGACTGCTTCGACGGACCGTCCCACATGCTTCCCAGATTCTGTTCTGCTCTCTGCAGATCCTGCAGCTGCATTTTAATTTTATTGCTCTTTGTCTCCAGGGACTCTGCCTGTTTTCTGATCATGGATGTTGAAATACTGATTGTCATTTTTTATTCCTCCGTTATTCTTTGTGTTCCGGCCATCGGCCGTTTGTTTTTCCTGCTTTATCTGTGTTTTGTTTTGTGTTCCTCTTGATGATTTTATAATACATGTTTCTGTCGTTTATCGCGTTTTTTCTGATGAACGGCTGACATCCCGTGACGAACGGCAAAAATAACAACGAATGCAAGAGGCAGAAGCCGTATAAAAACCAAAAAAGCCATGTTACAATACGTTTGAACAGTTGAAAACCGAATCTACTTGCAGGATCCGCCATACAGGTAAGCTCTGCAGATTTTTCCGCAAAACACAGGAGATCCCTATCATATGTATCATTGTCTGACACGATATAAAGGAAAAGGAAAATGCCATTCATTGACCGGAAAGGTATTCTGGACCTTCATTTACATAAACGATTCTGTCTCATCCTGGACAGCACAGGAAAAGCAGCGCCAAGAAAAAATAAACCTGGATGTGATCCAATATCTGAAGGAGAACGCTAAATTTGAACAGATCAATCTGCATATGTTCATAAAAACGTATGACGTTTGTGTCCCCTGTGAAGTAAACCGGGACACCTTTGCAGAATGGACCGGTTACTGCGCAAAAGCAATCGGCGGAGCAAGTCTCCCTGCGATCGACGATCACCTGATGCGCAAACACCCGGGATGTCAGAACTTCTATATTTTTCTGCTGAATAAGCCCGGACGCTCGTATGCCTCTCCTTCAGTAACCTATCCGGCCTCCGATTCCGAGTACTGCATCATTTATGAAAGAGAATTTTATACACTTCTGCATGAAGCGCTCCATGTATTTGGGGCTGCGGACTACTATTACCCGGAGCAGGTCCGACAGGCCGCAACCCACATTATCGGAGACTGTGTAATGCTGACTCGTTCCTGCATGATCGATGATCTGACACGTTATCTGATCGGCTGGCGTGATACCCCATCGAAACAGGCACAGCTGCTGCTGGATGCCACTTCGTATATTACCCGTCAGATGGTGGAACAGGGACTGCAGGCCAGAACCAAAAGCGGAACCGGCAGAATCGTGCTTTCCAACGGCACCATATATGAAGGAACCCTGAAAGAGGGGATTCCCGAAGGAAAAGGAAAGCTCATCTACAAAGACGGGTCTGTATATGAAGGGGAAATATCCATGGCAGAACCACATGGATACGGTATTCTCCAATTCGCAAGCGGAACCCGCTATGAGGGTGAATTCTCCCACAACAAAATCGAAGGAAAGGGACATATCCGTTACTCCAACGGAGTCGTTCGAAAAGGCTATTTTGAGAATGGCGAGTACAAAGGAAAAGGCTTCTTTGGAAAACCGCCCCAAAAAAATAAGTAAATATGCTTCTCATTTTCAGTGAATCCTTCCGGCAAAACAAAAACGGTCTCTTCAAAGTCAGTGTTCTGATCTGACTTTGGAGAGACCGTTTCTGGATTCGCTGCTCCCTGCATGAGGGAGCAGTGCGCATCCATGCTGTCTATTTTACATATTCCCTGTGTTTCCAGCTGTTTAGTTGGAGATCACATCGGTAGGAAGAGAATTGATCTTGCTGACAGAATTGTTCTCAACCCTGCGATAATTTCTTGCGATTTTTTTCAGGTCTCCCACATCATCCTGCATCTTTG
>JAUNAK010000054.1 GCA_030527665.1 Eubacteriales bacterium | reverse complement strand
CAAATTTTCTGTATATTGAAAACGTATTTTTTGTGTGCTAAAGTATATAAATTAGAGCGTTAAATATACATATAAATATGAAAAAATGGAGAAAACTATGAACGAAAATCAACAACCCAGAAGCGGGTTCAGCGGCAAGCTGGGATTTGTTTTGGCTGCTGCAGGAGCTTCCGTCGGTCTGGGAAATATCTGGCGTTTTCCGTATCTTGCGGCTAAGTACGGCGGCGGTATCTTCCTTGTTATTTATCTGATTCTTGCCTTTACTTTCGGCTATACGATGATCATGGCCGAGTCGGCAATCGGCCGTCTGACCGGAAAGAGTCCGGTCGGTGCATTTCAGACATATTCCAGGAGTTCGGCAGCCCGGTTCGGCGGATGGATCAACGCAATCATCCCGATTCTGATCGTTCCGTATTATTCTGTTATCGGCGGCTGGGTACTGAAATATCTCTGGACAAATATTCGTTACGGAACAAAACCGATGGTGGATGCTTCCTTCTTCACCGGATTTATTTCCAACGGTGCGGAACCCTTTGCCTGGTTCCTGATTTTTGCAGCCTGCACGTTGCTGATCATTTTCCTTGGTGTAGAAAACGGAATTGAACGAGTGACCAAAACAATGATGCCGGTTCTTGTTGTACTGGCTGTGATCCTGACAGCATATTCCATTACCCGTCCGGGGGCACTGGAAGGTGTGAAATACTTCTTTATTCCGGATTTTTCCAGATTTTCCTGGATGACGGTCGTAACCGCACTTGGACAGATGTTCTATTCCCTGTCAATTGCCATGGGTATTCTGATCACATTCGGTTCCTATATGAAGAAGGAGATCTCCATTGAGCAGAGTACCGAGCAGGTTGAGATCTTTGATACACTCATTGCCATTATGGCTGGTCTGATGATCATTCCGGCTGTATTTGCTTTTTCCGGCGCAGATGCCGGAAAGAACCTGGGGGCAGGTCCTTCTCTGATGTTTATTACCATGCCGTCGATCTTTGACAGTATGGGAATCGGACGGATCATTGCGATCATGTTCTTTGTACTTGTATTCTTCGCAGCCCTGACATCCTCGATCGCGCTGACCGAGAGTGCAGCATCTACCTTTGAAGATCAGCTTGGCTGGAACCGTCATACTTCAACGGTGGTTCTGGGGGTTATTATGATCGGTCTGGGATCTTTATCCGCACTGGGATACGGTACGCTTGCAGATGTGAAGATCATCGGCATGCAGTTCCTGGATTTCTTTGATTTCCTGACAAACTCGGTGATGATGCCGATCGCAGCCATTTCGATCTGTCTGCTGGTTACCAGAGTTATTACTGTGGAGAAGATCACCGAGGAGATCGAGCTTGGCGGAAAACCGTTCCGCAGAAAGAAGCTCTTCTGCTTCATGATCAAAGGTGTAAGTCCGATTCTTGCACTGATCATTCTTCTGTCTTCGGTGGCAAATGCATTTGGAATTATTTCCATGTAAAACGAAACATAGATAGTATCTTTAGATGCCTTCATTTGCAGTCTGAACTCTGCCGATGAAGGCATTTTTTGTTAGATGGATAATTCCTTATTGGCTGTAAGGGATATTGACCATCCGTGTATTGTAGTAGGAGGAGCACTTTCCGATAAGCGAGACAGAAAAAACTTTGATTTTCGAAGTCAAACGTATACAGGGCAGCCAGAGCCGAAAGGGAAAGGCATGGGTTACATACGGTTGTTGCAGAGGTACTTGACACAAACTGTACTATGTCATATAGTACAGTTAAGGGGTGTACTATATGGGGTAGCACACCTAAGGGAGAGGTCTGTAGAGATTCGAATCGGGAGCTGTCGGCTGAAGCTGAGCCGAATTCCGAGTCGGGTCTCTCAGAGTCCGACTGGAATGTGGTGAAGCTCCCGGATAGATATACGGGAATTCGACAGAGGAATTTTTTCATGCATAGATCAGGAAAGAAAGGAGAGCCGATGTGATAGCTATCGATTATCAGGACAGGCGTCCGATTTATGAGCAGATCGTTGAGAAATATGAGCGGCTGATCGTTTCCGGGGTACTTGCTCCGGATGAACAGCTGCCTTCCGTTCGGCAGATGGCACAGGAATTGTCCATCAATCCGAATACGATCCAGAAGGCTTATTCCATTTTGGAGAAGGACGGGTACATTTATACCGTTCGCGGACGAGGGAATTTTGTGAATGGAAATGAGGATGTCTCCAATCGGAAAAAGAAGATCTGGGAAGAGAAACTGGTACAGCTGCTGCGGGAAGGCCGGGAACTGGGAATTGAACGGGAACGAATGACTGCGATCGTACAGCAGGAGATAGGAGGCGCACATGATTGAGATAAAAAATGTGTCGAAATCATTTCGGGATGTGGATGCACTGCATCAGATCAGTGTTGAGATAAAAGAAGGAGAGATCTTCGGCCTGGTAGGGACCAATGGTGCCGGAAAGAGTACGCTGCTTCGTCTGATTACAGGCGTACTGCAGGCGGACCAGGGGGAAGTTCTGGTGGACGGTGAGCCGGTCTATGATAATGAGACCGGGAAACAGAAGATCTGTTTTCTTCCGGATTCGGCTTATTTTCCCGTCAATGCAACTGCAAAAACTATGATGGAAGATTACCGGGTCGTCTATCCGGAATTTCTATCGGATCGCTGCCAGAAGATGCTGGAGGGGCTTGGACTTGATCCGAATCGCAGGATCCGGGGGTATTCCAAGGGAATGAAGAAACAGTTGTCGGTCATTCTCGGCATCTGCGCGCAGACAAAGTATCTGCTGTGTGATGAGACGTTTGACGGACTGGATCCTGTCATTCGTCAGACAGTAAAATCCATTTTCGCTACAGAGATGCTGGATCGTGATTTCGTTCCGGTCATTGCATCGCACAACCTGCGCGAACTGGAGGATATCTGCGATCATGTCGGTCTGCTGCACAAGGGAGGAATCCTGCTTTCGGAGAGTCTGGACGATATGAAATACAGCATTCACAAAGTACAGATGGTGCTTCGCAAACCGGAAGATGAGGAACAGCTGCTCGCGGAGCTGGATACTGCATGGAAAGAGAAAAGGGGCTCGATCCTGACGGTGATCGCACGAGGCGAGGAAAAAGAGATCATGGATAAGGTGCAGAGAAAAGATCCGTTGTTTGCAGAAAGTCTTCCTCTGAGTCTGGAGGAGATATTTGTTACCGAAACGGAGGTGGCTGGCTATGATGTCAGGAATATCATCGAATAAATTTTTGAAAATGGAAATGCGTCAGTCCCGGTGGCTGCCTGCGCTGATCATGGCTGCGGGAATTTTTCTTTATCCGATTCCGTATCTGATGCAGCTGACCCAGAGCAGTGAGCAGTATCGGAGCGGGCGGCTGTCTGCCGCTGCGGAGTATGTACGGATAAAAACAACAACGACCTACGCGGTATTGGGAGCCGGCAATTTTATTGCCCTTGCAGCAGTCGCTGCGGCAGCGGTACTGGCAGCGGCGGTTGGTTTTTCCTATCTGACCAGTCGGGAAAGGACCGATTTTTATCATAGTCTGGCGATCGGCAGACGCAGATTGTTCAGACTGGCATATGCACATGGGTGGCTTTCTGCAGTCGTACCGTATCTTTGCTGTATGCTGCTTGCTTATCCGCTGATCGGCGGACTGCTTGGTACTGTTACATGGGAAAACACAGGCGTAGTACTGACAGGAATCGGCAGTTCGCTTCTCGCTTTCACAGCGGTCTATTCGGTTTGTGTACTTGCTTTCTGTCTGTGCGGAAGAATACTTACGGGCATTCTGCTGAGCGGTATGCTGCTGGGGTATGGACCGATCTGCTATTACCTGATCTATGTGCTGGCACAGCAAAGCTTCCAAACTTATTTTTACCGGCCGGGCGTATGGGGAAGATTGGGTTTATATCTGTCACCGGTTACCGCAGAATATTTCTTTATAAACGGTCTGCGGCCGGGCTCGATCCGATCCGGGATTGCAGATACGGTATTCGAAAGTCCGCTGGCGGCAGCTGTTCTGCTTCTTCTGTATGCAGCTGCTGCAGGTCTGCTTGCCGGTCGGCTGTTTGTACAGCGTAAGTCGGAAACAGCCGGTGAAGCACTGATCAGCAGAAGGGCGGAAACATGGATCAAAGTACTTGTCGCGATTCCGGGAGGTGCCTTCTGGGGGCTTTTCCTTGGTGAGATCTTCAATGTGAACTGGAGCGGTCACCTGTCCGGTAAGCTCTTCTGCATAGGTTTTGCTGTCCTGGGGGCATTTCTGGTCGGCGGTATCATTGAATTTATTTTTACTGCGGATCTGAAAAATATTTTTCGTCACTGGAGATCGGCAGGGATCGGAATTGCCGGAGCAGCTGTTATATTGAGTTTCTTTGCTTTTGACTGGATCGGTTACGACCGCTATTTTCCGAAGCAGAATGAACTGCAGGGTATGGCAGTTGCTGCAGCCGATTCTACTACGGCAGCCGGTTATTTTTATATCTATGATACAAATGCAGTTGTGGAAGTGCTGCGCAGTGACTGTGATGAGAATTTTGCGCGGTCCTATGCGATGCTTGAACAGTACCGGGAAGGAAGGACGGATGAGCAGAAAGGAATTACGGTGCATGTACTCTACAGGCTTCGATCCGGCAAGGAAAAATACAGAAGCTATTCGATCCCGGCAGATGCCTGGCATGCATATCTGCTGAAGCAGACCGAGAATCCGGCAGAGCGGGAGAAAGTATATAAATGCAGCCGGATCCGAAGCGAGGAACTGGAGGAGGTCTCCGTGAGTGGATGGGAACTGCTGAGTACCGGAAATGATACCCTGTCTCTTTCCGGAAAGGATGCGGAAGAGCTTGTCCGTGTTTTGAACAAGGATGTACAGAGGTATTCTCTTGCAGAACTGCAGGATATGAAACCGGTCGGCACTCTGCGCTTCAGCCTGCGCAATGAGGAGTATGCAGCGAGAAGAGATGGAGCGTTTTATGAAGTGGGAACCATATATGTCTATCCGGGATACACGGAAACGATCCGATGGTTTACCGGAAAAGGCATAGATGTGATCGTGCTTGATGAAGCGGTGGAAACACTTCCGATCAAAGAATGGAATAAGGATATGCTTGTTTCCATGGGTGTGGAGTCTTTGGAAATGTACAGCGGTACAGCAAACGGAGTCTTTTCTTTCAGTACTTCCGGGAAGGATGAGATCCTGCAGGTACTGCAGAATGTAGAACAGGTACAGGAGGGGGTATATTCGGACGAAGAGACCTATTATCTGTATCTGAATTATGGAATGAATACGAAATCGGCAATGGTGCGTGTCCTTGATGCAGAAGTATTGAAAATGATCAATGAAAAATATAATGGAGCCTCTGCAACAGGAGAATAAAAGAACAGAAGACCGAAGATCCTTCCTTGGGATCTTCGGTCTTCTGTTCTTAGGGGAAGGCTGCTTTCTGCAGCGTTAAACAAGCAGCGTGGTATTTTGGCTGCAGAAAACAGGCTGATCATGAGATCTTTTTATAGTTGGTGTATTTCTTTGCTTTATGCGTCTGTTCTGCCCAGATCCTGTCAGCCTCGGCAGCCCAGTCTTTCGCATAGGATTCACATTTGCCGCACAGATGCTCCACATTCTCCGGGGACTCCAGATCGGTGCTGTGTGCACCGGTTCTGTGTACCATCTCTTTCAGCAGTTCCGGATTCTCCAGCATCGGACACGGACGCAGGTGATTCTCGTTGAACGGCTGGCCTTCATGATAGGCCATGAACAGCGGGCTCTGCAGGATCTCCAGAATGGAATTCTCGTGGATATTTGCATTGGAGTAGTGGATGAAAACACAGGGCTCTGCATCTCCGGCGGAATTGATGTGGAAATAGTTGCGTCCGCCTGCAATACATCCACCTACATACTCACCGTCGTTCTGGAAGTCCATCGGGTAGAAGTCATATTCCAGATTTCTGCGGACACTGCGGATACGTTCGATCATGTACTGTCTCTGTTCCAGTGTCGGCATCAGTTCCGGAGCTGCATTGTTGCCTACCGGCATATAATGGAAGTAGAAGCCGAATCGAGCACCCTTCTCGGCAATCATATGCAGGAAGTCATCGCTGGTAACCGCTTCGATGTTGGCTCTGGTGTAGCAGATGGATGTTCCGAAGAGGATTCCGTACTCGCGCAGCAGATCCATGGCTTTCATGACACCTGCATAATGACCTTCGCCTCGTCTGGCATCGTTGGTCTCCGGTGTTCCCTCGATGGAAAGCTGGAATACAATGTTGCCCAGACGCTGTACTTCTTTGCAGAAATCTTCGTCGATCAGGCTGGAGTTTGTGTAGATCGAGAACATGACTTCGTGGTGCTTTTCGGCAAGAAGCAGAATGTCTTTTTTGCGAACCAGTGGTTCACCTCCGGTCATCATATAGAGATAAACACCAAGTTCCTTGCCCTGTGTAACGATCTTGTCCATATCGTCGAAGGTCAGGTTGTGTTTGTGTCCATAGGTTCCGGACCAGCAGCCCGTGCAGTGCATGTTGCAGGCGGAGGTCGGATCAAAAAGGATCAGCCACGGAATGTTGCAGTTGTAGATCTCGCGGTTTTTGCGGATCATTTTGGTTCCTTTGAAGAAGGCATTGTATCCAAGGTTCAGAAGAGCGGTTTTTGCTACATTCGGATCGGTCTCATCCAGTACTTTATTGAGGAATTTTACCCAGGAATTGTTCGGATCTGCCAGATCTCTGCGGATCTTTGCATAGGTTGCCTGATCAAATCCGTCTCCCCAGAAGTGTTCTGCCATATCAACAAGCTTCATGAAGCTTTTGGTTCTTTTTTCTGCCGATTCGCGAAGCATCAGATCAATGATGGTTCCAGCTGCGGCTTTCAATGCTTTTTCAGATAAATGTTGCATTCCATTCATGTTTTGTTCCTATCCCTTTCTGTTGTTTTTTCTACATGTGGGTATTATAATATTCAGAAAATGAAAAAAACATTGCCAGTTTTCGAAAATTGAGGGAAAACACACGAATTTTCAAAAATTGGGGTGAAATGCACACAATGGAAAAAGAAGGGGAAAAATCCACAGTTTCCATAAAAGTGTGGAAAAAAGAGGAGTAAAGCAAACATGGACAGACGAATTCAGAAAACAAGAGAAGCGATAAGAGAAGCATATTTTTCACTGCTTCGCTCAGACGCAAATGCAAATATATCGATTGCGCAGATCGCGAGGGTTGCCAATATAGACAGAAAGACTTTTTATCTTCATTATGATTCGATCGATGCTCTGATCCATGAATATATACTGGAACAGAGTGAACAAATGATCAGCTGTTTAATGGAGAATAAATATTTTGAAAGTCCGTTTCGGGCGGATCTGCTGTATGAAGCATTGGAAGCAAGTATGGTACAGGATGAAGAGCTAGGAAGGCATATTCTGAATTCGCCGTATGCAAAGACCTTCTGGGACGAGCTGGTGAATATTATTGTGAATACAGCCAAGGAACTATGTGCGGATCGCATCACCTGTCCGATGAAGGATTTTGAGATCTGTGTACGGTTCTATGCCCATGCATCGGTGGCCATTTATCGTGATTTCCTTAATAATAAGATCGCGATGGATGTCAAGCATCTGGTAGAGCTGACGCACATTACGGCGCATTACGGTATTGATTATTTTATCAATGATGCCGGTGAACCGGAAAAGGAAACAGAGATATAAAATCATAGAGAAAAGTACAATTCTTAAAATTGAGTGACGTCTTTCTCTCTTTTATACTTAAGGTACAGTAGTTGAGACGGAAATAAATATAGTATCGGCAAACGTGTATCAAATGAAAGGGAGGCAGACTATGAAGAAGAAACTGATCAGCGTATTATTGACAGCAGCAATGGCAGCATCGATCTTCAGCGGATGCGGAAGCCAGGCACCGGCAGCGGACGCGGCTTCGGAAGCAAAGTCGGAAGCGGCTGCGGCATCGGAAGCAAAAGCAGAGAGTGCGGCAGATGCAAAAGAAGCGGAAGCACCGGCAGGTGATGCGGTAACCATTACATGGGCTGTTTTCGAGACCGATAACTACACCGCGGAAGTATGGCAGCATATCATTGATGCATTTGAAGCAGATAATCCGGGAATCAAGATCGAGAAGGTTCTGATGACGGGCGATTCCAGACCACAGTTCCTGAAGACCATGCTGGCAGCAGGAAAGATGCCGGATGTCAACGTTGATCCGGTCGATCTTGCTTCGACCGAGGGAATCTATGCAGAGGTTCCGGAGGAGCTGCTGGAGCGGTATGAAGATACCGCGATCGCAACCTATAACGGAAAGCATACGCTTGTTCCTGCATATAAAGCGCTTCGCAACCAGTGCTACTATCACAAGGATCAGTTTGCCGAGGCAGGCATCACGGAAGAACCGAAGACCTGGGACGAGTTCATTGAGGTCTGTGAGAAGCTGAAAGCGGCCGGCAAGACACCGCTGATGGGAGCAGGTGCTTCCGATATCTGGGCTACCAGTTTTGGTTACTGGACCGGCGTAGCAAACGCAGATATCATGAAGGCGTATCCGAACTTTAATGA
This sequence comes from Eubacteriales bacterium, assembly GCA_030527665.1. GTDB lineage: Bacteria > Bacillota > Clostridia > Lachnospirales > Lachnospiraceae > Bilifractor. Next base: position 10,893 of record JAUNAK010000054.1, on the reverse strand, counting down.
GGATATTCTGAGCGGAAAGCTGAAATGGACCGATCCGGTGATCGTAGACAGCCTGAACAAATGGCAGGATCTGATCAATGCCGGATATTATCACAAAGGAAGCATGTCCTTCAGTTATACACAGGCATCCAAAGAATTCCGTGACGGCAGTGCAGCCATGTTTATGGACGGCGCATGGTCATCGATCGGCTATGACAAAGACGGAATCACGACGGATGATATCGGTATTTTCGTTGTTCCGGCATCTTCCGGTGCAAGGAGCTATTGTACAATGCCGCAGTACTGGGGCGTAGCCGAGACCTGTGAGCACAAAGAAGAAGCGTTCAAATTCTGTGAATATGTACTGGGCGGAAATCCGGAGATCTATAAATACTATCTGAAAGCAGATGCAACCTATTCCGTAACCAAGGAGCCCATTACCTATGATATGGGTTCGGTACAGATGGAATTCGTTGATAACTACAACGACTATGAACTTGTTCCGGAGATCATGAAGGTGGTAGGTGATACCGCAATGCCGACAGGATTCGAAGACTTTACATGCAAATCCCTGCAGAACATCTTTACAGGTGCAGATGTCACGACAGAGCTTGAGACATGGGATGCGGAGATGCAGCGGCTTCTGACTTCCGCAGAGTAATAGAGGTTTTACAATGACCTGAAGTACCTGTAGTACTTCAGGTCATTTTTGCCAGAGGAGACTGTTATGCGTAAAACATCGAAATTATTTTTATTACCGGCGCTCCTGATCTATACATTTCTGATGATCGTACCGATCCTCGGTGCCTTTTATCTGAGTCTGACGGATTGGAACGGAATCGCAGCAGCCTTCCGCTTCGTGGGAATCCGAAATTATCTGACCATGCTGTCGGATGCGCGGCTGCACAATGCCATCAGCGTTACGCTGAAGATCACGCTGACGGTTTCGGTTACTGTAAACGTGCTGGGATTGTTTATCGCCTGTCTGCTGAACCGTGTCGGAAAAATGACAAATGCACTGCGCAGTATTTTTTTCCTTCCCTATGTGATCAGCACCGTTGCCATCTCCTTCATATGGCTGTCGATTCTGTCCTACACAGGTGTGTTCAATACGATTCTGGAGATGCTGGGATTTGGAAATGTCATTGCGGATTATATCGGCAATACAAAAAATGCCATCCGCAGTATCTGTATCATTGAGATCTGGAGGATCCTGGGTTTCCATATGGTCATCTATCTTGCTTCAATCCAGACGGTTCCGGAGGATCTGTACGAGGCCTGCACCATGGACGGCGGAACGACCTGGCAGAAATTCCGGTATATTACACTTCCGCTGATCGTTCCCGGAATTACCATCAGTGTCATTATGAGCATTATGACGGAAATGAAGCAGTACGATATCGTCAAGGTCATAACCAACGGCGGTCCCGGATATTCGACGGAGACGATTACCTACAACATTGTCACCCAGGCATTCGGCAACAATATGCTGGGATATTCCTCCGCCATAGCGGTATTCCTGTTTTTGGTGATCGCAGCGATCACGATCGTGCAGCTGCGGCTGACAAAACGACTGGAGGTGTAAACAGATGAACGAGAAGAAAAAAAGAAGCAGAAAGATTCCGGCAGGCGGAATCGTGCTGAAGGGTATTATGCTCCTTCTGGCAGCTGTTGTTGCGCTTCCTCTGTATATCACGATCGTAAATGTATTCAAGACGACAAAGCAGATCTCCCGGTCACCGATGTCTCTTCCGATCCCTCCGACATTCTCCAATATTACCGGGGTACTGCAGGATCCGAATGTGAATATCTGGCAGATGTATATGAATTCACTGGTGATCACCGTCTTCGGTGCCTCCATCTGTATTCTGGTCTCGGCAATGGCTGCCTATTATCTGACCAGGGAGAGAACACGGCTGTCCGGGATCCTGTATATTTATTTTCTGTTTGGACTGATGGTTCCGTATGTGATCGTGTACGTACCGCTGGTTACCATGTTTAACAAGCTGGGCGTCAGCGGAAGCCTTCCCTGGCTGGTCATGGTTTTTGTATCCGGAAGCATCTCCTTTTCTACATTTATGTACTATGGATTTATGGGCGGGATATCCAGAGATCTGGAGGAGGCGGCCATCATTGACGGAGCAGGAAGCTTCACGATCTTCTGGAAGATCATTATGCCGCTGGTAAGACCCTGTACCACAACGATTGCGATCTTTATCGGTTTATCCATGTGGAATGACTTCCTGACACCGCTTCTGATCGGTCAGGTAAAGACCATTACCGTCGGCATTTATACGGCCATCGGACCGTATGCATCCGATTGGGGAAGCGTTTTTGCCTATGTTATGTTTGCGACCCTGCCGATTGCTGTAGCCTATATATTTGCACAGAAGCAGTTTATTGCCGGTCTGACTGCCGGTGCGATCAAAGGGTAGAAGGTGAATGGCACAAGAGATATACGCTCTGAAACATGGATCCCGGAAAGCGGGCCTGCACACGCGAATCCTCCTGCGGGATGCGTGTGTTCAGAGCGAAATTCGTGTTTGGAAAGGAAAGGCGGAACGATTTCTGTGAAAAAGATTTGGAGAGAGTTTCAGCTGGGAGATATGACGGCTGCCTATATCATCGATGAGTCGAAACAGGTAGAACTGCAGCTGTATCCGACAGAGATGAGACAGAGGATCGCTTCAGACAAGGGCGGATGTGTGGATCCGCTGGTACAGTGCCAGTTTGACGGAGACGCTGCCTGCGGAGGATTTGCGGCAGGGCATACGGTACGAAACAGCCGGTCGACGATGCTGTTTCGCGGCATCAGCTGCGAGGCGGAAGAGACACCGGAAAAAACGGTGATATGTACAAGACTGGAAAACGGATGCGGGCAGGCCGCACGGCATCAGCTTATTTATAAGAAGAAAGAGACCGGTGTAAGGATCCGGGCCTGTATGGAAAATCAAAGTCCGGAGCCGGTCGTTCTGAATATGCTGTCCTCGTTTTCAATCGGTGGACTGACACCCTTTGATGAGACCGCGGAATTCGGACAGCTGTACTATCATCGGATCCGAAGCACCTGGAGTGCCGAGGGACAGGTGGAGTCAGGCGGAATCGAAGAACTGCAGCTGGAACCGTCCTGGTCCGGACATGGTGTGCGGACGGAACGGTATGGACAGACAGGATCCATGCCGGTAAGAAAGTTTTTCCCTTTCGGAGCAATTGAAGATCGAAAAAACAAGGTGATCTGGGCGGCGGCACTTGCCTGCGGCTGTACCTGGCAGATGGAGTTTTTCAGGAGAGATGAAAATCTTTGCTTTTCCGGCGGACTGGGAGATTTTGAATTCGGACACTGGCAGAAACGGCTGCTGAAGGGCGAATGCTTTGAGACTCCGGAGGCATATGTGACAGTGGGGACTGGCTTTGATCATGTGTGCCAGAGACTGGCGCATATGCAGGATCCCTCTCATCTGTTTTACGGAGAAGGGAAACGGCTTCCGGCTGTTTTTAATGAATTCTGTACGACCTGGGGCAATCCCAGTCAGGACAAAATTACGCAGATTCTGGAGAAGATCCGTGATAAGGACTTTGACTATTTTGTCATTGACGCAGGCTGGTATGCGGATGAAAACGGCGGATGGGAAAATAATATGGGAGACTGGAAGGTTTCCCCGGCTTTGTTCCCGGATGGAATGGAGGAAACCGTCCGTCGTATCCGGAATGCCGGATTGAGACCGGGAATCTGGTTTGAATTGGAAGTCGTCGGCAGTCAGGCAAAAGCGCAGCGGTATGAAGAACATCTGCTGCGTCGAAACGGCCGTGTTGTCCGTTCCGGCAGCCGCTGCTTCTGGAATATGCGTGATCCCTGGGTCACCGGGTATTTATCCCGAAAAGTCATTGATTTGCTGGTGAAATATCATTTCGAATACATTAAAATAGATTATAACGAATCGATCGGGATCGGATGTGACGGAGCCGAAAGCCTTGGAGAAGGTCTATATGAACATATTCTTGCAGTGCAGCGTTTTTACGAGAGGATCCATGCGGCGGTGCCGGGAATCGTGATCGAGCTTTGCTCCTCCGGCGGACATCGTCTGGAACCATCGTTCCTGAATCATACGGATATGGCCTCTTTTTCGGATGCTCATGAACAGCCGGAGATTCCGGCAATTGCAGCAGCAGTGCACCGGGTCATGCGCCCGGAGAAGAGCCAGATCTGGAGTGTGATCCGGAAAGAGGATACACCTGCCAGGATCTGTTATTCGCTGGTGAATACCTTTCTTGGCGTGCTTTGTATCTCCGGGGATGTGGAAACGCTGACACCGGAGCAGTGGAGACTGCTCGCAAAGGGAATGGCTTTTTATCGACGGTTGGATAACATTCTCAAAAACGGAGAAAGCGTTTATTTCGGAACGAAGCAAAACAGTTACAGGCACCTGCGCGGCTGGCAGGGAATCCTTCGGGTAAGCGAAGGAGAAGCCTGTCTGCTTCTGCATAGCTTTGAGCCGGGACAGCAGATACGGGTTCCGGTCCGTGAAGGCTATCAGGTAACACAGATCTATCAGCATCGATTCCACGCATATCAATTGCAGGACGGCTTGTTCGAGGTTTGCCTGGAAGAGCCCTTTGAGGCGATGGCGATCCTCCTGAAACGGAAGGTGGATGTGGAGGAAGTATGAACAGAATCAGGGATGCAATACGGAACAGATATAGGAATATCGGCAGCTTTTATAAGATGACGATATTGTTTGAAATAGTTCTGCTTGCATCCCTGGTTTTTATTCTGGGGTTTTCTGTACGCAGTTTTTCGTTGATCCTGAAGGAAAAGGAGATCGCACTCGGAGAGGATCGGGTAGAGGATCTGGCAGACTTTATACAGGGTGAGTACAACCGTGTATACAGCCTCGGAAATTATATTCACAGCGGAGATATCTACCAGATCATCAGCAGGATCAATGCATCGGAGACAGAGGCCTATGATTACAAAAATATCTCGGATATGCAGGTGTTTTTCTCCGGAATCAGTTATGCGGATAACTGTATCAGCGATGTTATTCTTATTTCGCAGCGGGATACGGTCTATTCCTATACCCGTCAGGCTTCCTATGAAGTGAATCCCAGTTATCTGTTTCTCGACGACGATACGATCAAAGAATTTCTGGATTCGGAGGACAGCCTTCGTATTATCTATGATGATCCTACAAGGTACTGTATCCGGGAGAGAGAGCCGGTCATTAGTTTCATGGGGAAGATCTATGATGCGAGTCTGTTCCCCAAAAAGAATACGATCGGTCTGTATCTGATGAATCTGCCGCTTTCACAGGTGGAGCAGACACTTCATTTTGCAGATGATTCCAGCCGAGGGGAGATCTTTCTGCTGAACCGGGACGGGCAGATCATCTATAGTACGGATGCAGCAGCTGCCGGAAACCGGTTTGAGGAAAAAAACGGAAGCAGCGGAAGAGAAGTCTACGTCAGTGCAAAGAATCTGGGAACCTCGGGATTGTCGGTACATTATCGCTTATCGGAAGAGATACTTTCCTCACAGATCAATTACATACAGAAAAGGATCAATCTTATTCTGGCAGCAGCGATCCTTGTTACACTGTTGTTTTCTTTCTGGATCTCGCAGGTATTTCAGAAAAAGATGAATCTGCTGCTGTCTTCGATGGAAGAGGTGCAGAAGGGCAATTTTGAAAACCGCCTGCCGGTCGATTCTCAGGATGAGATCGGAAGAATCAGTCAGTCCTTCAATGAGATGTGTGAGAAGCTGAATATCTATGTAGAACAGGTATATAAATCGGAGATTCAGCGGAAAACCGCAGAGATCAATGCCCTGCAGACCCAGATCGATCCGCATTTTCTCTACAATACACTGGAAAGCATCAAAGCAAAAGCACTGGCAAACAGCGATGAAGATGCGGCGGAGATGATCACGATTCTGGGAAACATGTTCCGCTGGAGCAGCAGGACCAGTGTCAAGATGGTAGCGCTGGAGGAAGAACTGGAATATGTCAAAAACTATCTGGTACTGCAGTCCTATCGATACAACCGGCAGATGGAGATCAGCATTGATGTGGCAGAAGAATTTCTGGATGCGGTAGTACCGAAGCTGATCCTGCAGCCGATCGTGGAAAACGTGATCAAGCATGCGCTGGATGAGGTGGACCGAAAGAAACTGGTGGGGATCCATGCCCGGCAAAAGGGCGAGGTGCTTGAACTGACAATTTATGACAATGGAAAAGGGATCTCCGAGGATAAGCTGCAGCAGATCTGTGAGAAGCTGAACGAAGCAAAAACACAGGATGAATTTGATAGTATCGGTCTGCAGAACGTGAATCAGCGGCTGAAGCTGATGTTTGGTATGCAGTATGGCCTGCAGATACGCAGTATCGAAGGTTTTGGGACAGCTGTAAAGATCCGGCTTCCGTTTGCCATGCAGGATCTGAGCAGAGAATAACAATGGGGACAGGTTCACATACGTATCAGCAGGAATTTGGATGCAGTTATAACTGACATAGATCCTGCGTGAAGTCTCGCGGAACTCGACCTGGAAGGAGAGAGGGGAAGAGATGTATCGACTGCTGTTGGTTGACGATGAAGATCAGATCCGGGATGGATTAAAACGGATCCTGAAATGGGAAGAATATGGAATTGTGATCTGTGGTGAAGCTTCGGATGGCGGGGAAGCTCTGCAAAGGATCGAAGAGATGCAGCCGGATATCGTCCTGACGGATATCAAGATGCCCGGAATGGACGGGATCGCTCTGCTCAAGGAAGTGAAACGGCGGGGATACAAGGTACATATGCTTGTACTCAGCGGATATGATGATTTTTCGCTGGTAAGACAGGCAATGAAACAGGGAGCTGTGGACTACCTGCTGAAACCGGTTGGAAAAACGGAACTGATTCAGAGTATAGAAGAGGTTCTGGATGATCCTGTTGATTCGATCGACCAGGCAAAGAGTAATTTTTTGAATCGTCTGATTACGAATTCCATCAGTGCAATGGAATTTCGGGAGAAAAAAGAACTGCTGGAACTGGGATTCGGAACCGGTCCGATGGCAATCGCCAGACTGGAGAGCAGAAATAACACCGGGCTTGAGGAAAATGATTCCGGAGATCTGCTTGCTGCCTGCCGTATATATATGGAAGAAACAGGCAGCGGAATCGCATTTGCGAACACGGCCGGCAGGATCGTTCTGCTATTGACCGGCTTATCGGATAATCAGGAGGATCTGGGGTGCGGTACCGTTTTGCGGCGAATGCTGGACTGCCTGCAGGCAGACCGGGAGCAGGAGCTGTTTCTGGCAGTGAGCCGTCCGGTACGTTCCCATCGGGGTTTGAGCCGGGCATACCGGGAAGCGGAACATGCCTTATCTTATACCTTTATTTTTGACCGGCAGCAGATCCTGTTTCAAAGTGAGATCGATCGATATCTGACACAGGAAGAAGCAGATTTTGCTATTGAACCGAAGCAGATCGAGGAGCTGGTTCGGGATGGCAGTTCCGATGCAATCGAACAATATCTGCAGCAGTTGTTTTCGCAGGAACGTATGCAGAGATACTGCGTGGATCACTATATTCTGAAAAATGCAGGAATGGAACTGATCATCTATGTCTATCATTTTCTGCTGCAGCAAACGCTGGCAGATCGAAAAGGGATTTCCGAGGAAAAGGAAGAGACGCTGCGTGACCTGCAGGAGTGCGGCAGTGCACATGCAATGATACAGCTGCTGCAGAACTGTATGAAACAGGCAGCAGAACGATGCAGAAAGGACAACGGAACTTCCTACAGCAGGATCGTTGCAGAGACGATCGACCGGATCCGCAGGGAATACAGTGATGAGGATCTTTCTCTGCAGTATCTGGCGGAGGAGTTTCACAGCAATACTGCCTATCTGGGACGTATCTTCAAGAAGGAGACCGGCAGCAGTTTTGCGGATTATCTGAATCTTTACCGCATCGAAGAGGCAAAGAAACTGCTGCGGGATACCAATCTGAAGGGAAGCGAACTTTGCAAGCGTGTAGGATTTTCCAATTATAATTATTTTTATATTGTATTCAAAAAACTGACGGGAATGAAACCGACAGAACTTCGAAACAGCCAGTTCGATCCTGTTCAGTGAGGCTCTGTTCGTATAGGCACCTTTTCTTGACAAAGATTCGGATATGATCTTACAATGATTCAAAATAAAGAAGAGGGAAGCATATGGACGAGAGACTGCAGAAACAGATCGATTTTATTCTGGAGATCGATAAGGAAAAAAATATTTTTCGCCAGACACATCTGTCCGGACACGGAAGGAATGAAAATGATGCAGAGCATGCATGGCATATGGCGATCGCCGCCTTTCTGCTTCAGGAATATGCCAATGAAAAGGTGGATATCGGCAGAGTGATGCTGATGTGTCTGATCCACGATGTGGTGGAGATCGATGCAGGAGATACCTACGCATATGATGCAGAGGGATTGAAGACCCAGAAGGCAAGAGAAGAAGCCGCAAAGGAACGCATCTATTCTCTGCTTCCGGAGGATCAGAAAGCACAGCTGGTGGAATTGTTTGATGAGTTTGAAGCGAATGAGACAGCTGATGCGAAATTTGCCCACGCTATGGATAATTTTCAGCCGCTGCTTTTGAATAACAGCAATGGAGGCGGTGACTGGCTGGAGCATGACGTAAGTGCGAAGCAGGTATATGGCAGACAGTCCAGAACGGCAGAGGGATCGGAAAAAATATTTGAAGTAACGGATGCAATCATCCGGGAAAACATTGCTAAGGGAAGGATCCGTCAGGAGTGATCTTGAGACAGAGAAGGCACCGGAATTACCGGTGCCTTCCTGCTGTTTCACATAAAATGTATGAACAGAAATTAAATAGTACTTTGTGATGCTGATGCAATGCTGCAGATCAGCTATTGCGATCGCGTATAAGAATATGGCGTGTTATCAATGGCTGTTTATTCAGTAGAAGCATCGGCTGTCTGTGCATCGGTATTCGGAGAAAGAATATTTTCCGCACCGGTCAGATTCACATTTCTGGTTACCTTTGCATCGTAGGTGTTGGCTTTCATGATCTCGGAGAGATCAACACCGGTTGCCTCGGACATGGTATCAAATACCTGTTTCATAACAATGGGCATATTGCCGGAGATCTGTGATACGCCGTTTGTGCCTTCGCCGCCGCCGTAAATATTGATTTTGTCGATCTGAGAGAGCGGTTTAGCGATTTCGGCAGCCATCTGGGGCATGATCTTGATCATCATTTCGGCCATTGCGGCACCGTTGTATTTCTTATATGCTTCGGCTTTCTTCTCCATGGCTTCGGCTTCCGCCAGACCTTTTGCACGAATGCTTTCGGCTTCCGCCAGACCTTTGGCTGCAATACCTGCTGCTTCCGCGTCGTATTTTGCTTTGATACCTGCAGCTTCCTGCTCGGCAGAATATTTCTGTGCTTCGGCCTGTGCCTTCTGAGCTTCCGCACGTTTCAGTTCTTCGTACTTTGCGGCTTCGGCTTTTTTCTGACGCTGGATCAGATCGGCTTCCGCGAGCTTCTCTGCACGGTATTTCTCTGCATCGGCCTGTTTTTCGATCTGTGCGGCAAGTTCCTGTTCACGAACCTGCACCTGTTTCTGTTTCAGCTCGGCATCACGTTCTGCCTTTGCAATCTGTGCATTTACGGTAGCTGTCTGAATACTTTTCTGCTGTTCCTGCTGCTGGATCTCATAAGCGGCATCTGCAACAGCTTTTGCGGTATCGGACTGTTTTTTTAATTCTGCCTGTTTAATGGAAAGTGCATTGTTTTTCTCGGCAATCTCTGTCTGAGCTGCAACACGGGCATCATTGGCTGCCTTGTCTGCCTCCGCCTGTGCAATTGCCACATCACGATCGGCCTGTGCTTTTGCAATGGCTGCATCCTTTTTGATCTTGGAGGTGTTGTCCATACCAAGATCACTGATCAGTCCTTTTTCATCGGTTACATTCTGGATATTGCAGGAGAGAATCTCAATACCAAGTTTCTGCATATCCTTGGAAGCCTTTGCCATTACCTGATCAGAAAAGGAATCACGGTCTGTGTTGATGGTCTTCAGAGCAAGTGTACCGATGATCTCACGCATGTTACCCTGCAGAGAATCCTGCAGATCACAGGTGATCTGTTCGGAAGATTTGTTCAGGAAGTTTTTGGAAGCGAGCTGAATCGCTTCTGCAGTATTGCCGATACGAACCTTTGCAACTGCATCCACATTTACATTAATGAAGTCATTGGTCGGTACGGACTGTTCTGTTTTGATATCTACGGTCATCTGTCCAAGATACAGAACATCGACTCTTTCAAAAAACGGGATCTTGATGCCGGCCCGTCCGATCAGTATTCTTGGCGTCTTGCGCAGACCGGAAATAATAAATGCTTTATCCGGCGGCGCTTTTACATAACCGGTAGCAATTACCAGAACCAGAAGTGCAATTAATACAAAAACAGGGATAATAGATACGAGTGGACCCATCATAGTTTTTTCCTCCTTAATAGAAAATGGGACAACAGGTTCTGCATCTTCGTTTTGCGAAAAGGGTATAAAAAAAGACCCTCACCGCGACGAAGATGTCACAGTAAAAGTCTCGCAATTTCACTTGATACGGACCATTTTCGGTCGGCTGACGATCTCAAGTTCCATCTTGTAAGGGTGTTTTGCTACTCCCTTTTATCTGTTGAATTAATAATATCGCGACCGAATATAACGTGTCAAGATAAATCGCAAACCGCATGTGCAAACGGCGGAATATTTTTAATTGCAAAAAAAAATAAAAAAACTGTTGACAATACCGAAACAGAGTGATAAGTTATAGAAGCTGTCGCGTGAGACATCACAAAAACAGCACAGAACATTGACAACTGAACAGTAAAACACATCCTCGAAAATTCAAAT
>JAUNAK010000011.1:13161-55221 GCA_030527665.1 Eubacteriales bacterium | reverse complement strand
AATATACCTTTTTTCAGATTTTCCGGAAAATTTTTTCCGGACTTTCCGGACTTTCCTTTTTCCAGGGACCTTTCCGAATCGCTGCTTACAGATGCAGTACGCGATCCTTGATCTCCTGGGTACGTCCCTGGTTCCAGAACTGGGTGCCGATGTAACCGCAGGTTCTGCGGGCTACGGACATCTTGTCCTGATCGGTGTTGCCGCAGTTCGGGCAGATCCAGATCAGTTTTCCGCGCTCATCCTCTTTGATGAGGATCTCACCGTCGTAACCGCAGCACTCACAGTAGTCGCTCTTGGTATTCAGCTCTGCATACATGATGTTCTCATAGATGAACTGCATAACGGAGAGAACCGCCGGGATGTTGTCCTGCATGTTCGGAACCTCTACATAGGAGATGGCACCGCCCGGAGAAAGCTCCTGGAACTCGGCCTCGAATTTCAGCTTGGTGAAAGCGTCGATATTCTCGCGGACGTTTACATGGTAGCTGTTGGTGATGTAGTTGTGGTCGGTTACGTTTTCAATAATACCGAAGCGTTTCTGCAGGCATTTGGCGAACTTGAAGGTGGTGGACTCCATCGGAGTACCGTACAGAGAATAACTGATATTCTCTGCTGCACGCCATTTTGCACAGGAATCGTTCAGATGCTGCATAACTTTCAGGGCGAACGGTTTTGCTTCCGGATCGGTATGGCTCTTTCCTGTCATGTAGTAGCACATCTCATACAGACCTGCATAACCAAGGGAAAGCGTGGAGTAGTTGTCAAAGAGCAGCTTGTCGATGGTCTCGCCTTTTTTCAGTCGTGCAAGAGCACCGTACTGCCACAGAATCGGCGCTACATCGGATACGGTACCGAGCAGACGCTCGTGTCTGCAGCGGAGGGCACGATGGCAGAGATCCAGACGCTCGTCGAAGATCTTCCAGAATTTATCCATATCCTTTTCAGAGGAGCAGGCAACGTCTACCAGGTTGATGGTAACAACGCCCTGGTTGAAGCGGCCGTAGTATTTATGTCTTCCCTGCTCGAAATTAGCGGAATGGGATTTGTTGTCATTGTCACAGGCACCGTCATCCGGCGTCAGGAAGGAACGGCATCCCATGCACGGGTATACATCTCCTTTGAGCTCCTTCATCTTCTTGGCAGAGATGTAGTCCGGAACCATCCGTTTTGCGGTACAGGTAGCTGCCAGTTTGGTCAGATCCCAGTACGGAGCACCTTCATGGATATTATCCTCATCCAGTACATAGATGAGTTTCGGGAAGGCAGGAGTGATCCATACGCCTTTTTCGTTTTTGACACCCTGCATTCTCTGCAGAAGTACCTCGCGGATGATAGCAGCCAGGTCGGTTCTGGTCTGTCCTTCCGGAACCTCATCCAGATACATGAACATGGTTACGAAGGGAGCCTGTCCGTTGCAGGTCATCAGTGTGATGAGCTGATACTGGATGGTCTGGATTCCGCTCTTGATCTCTTCAGCCAGACGATGCTCGGTGATCTTGGAAATGATCGTGTCGTCCAGGGATTCTCCGCAGGCTTCACGTTCCTCGATGACCTGTTTGCGGATCTTCTGACGGCTGATGTCTACGAACGGAGCCAGATGACCGAGGGTAAAGGACTGACCGCCGTACTGGTTGGATGCAACCTGCGCCACGATCTGTGTGGTAACGTTGCAGGCGGTAAAGAAGCTGTGCGGCTTCTCAATCAGAGTCTCGCTGATAACGGTGCCGTTCTGAAGCATATCCTCCAGGTTGATCAGGTCGCAGTTATGCTCCTTCTGTGCATAGTAATCGGAATCGTGGAAGTGGATGATTCCGGATTCATGGGCACGAACGATCTCCTCCGGCAGCAGGATACGGCGTGTCAGGTCTTTGCTGACCTCACCGGCCATATAGTCACGCTGGGTGGAGTTGATGACCGGGTTCTTGTTGGAATTCTCCTGCTTCACTTCCTCATTGTTCTGGTTGATCAGCGCAAGAATACCGTCATCGGTGGTGTTGGATTTACGTGCGAGAGTTCTCTTATAGCGATAGCGCACATATTTCTGGGCAACTTCAAAGCCGCGCATCTCCATGATGCCGGTCTCGACCATATCCTGGATATCCTCAACGCTGACAGCATGCTGCGCTTTGGCAACCTGAGCGGCAACGTTGTCGGAAATAGCTTGGATCTGGTAGTGATTCATCTGATGGATCTTCTCTACCTCGGTATTGGCTTTGGAAATGGCATTATAGATCTTCTGAATATCAAAAAGGGCTTCTTCGCCGTTGCGTTTGATGATATTGGATACTACCTGATTGTTTTCGTTCATTCTGATTCTCCTGATATCTCGCGAAATGCGGTGGTTTTTCAGAATCACACTTTATGAAAAAAATGTGATTCGCCACGATTCTGTGTTGAAAGAAAAAATATCTGATGTCAAAAAACTCTTTCGACTGGCAATAACAAACGCGAATTGTTTGAAAAATAGAAACAAATTCGCGTGATGGCTGACAGAATCGAAAGAAGTTAAACGACTATATTTAGTTTGATAAAAATGCATTCGACACAATATCTAGTGCCTATTTATCATAACGCACACAGGAGATAATTGGAAGAGGCAAAACGGAAATAATTGTATAATTTTCAGAACGAAAATTGTGTGAAATTCTGTGAAAATACGGGCTTGCATTTTTTGAGGATTTATGCATCCCCGTCATTGGATGGGAAAATATGCGGAAGCGTATAGAATAGAAACACAGGCTGCCGGAAAAGGCAGCCTGTGTTCTGGTTATCATTACCCGGCGAATGGTCCGGATCCTGTACATAGTTCGATGCATGCAGACATGCATCGGCAATATTTTTAGTATGCTTTTCCCCAGTAAACCATGGATTTAGCCGGTTTGCCGCAGCAGACGCAGGTCTCGCCGACCTTGATCTGCTGGAACGGGATACAGCGGGAGGTTGCGGTTGTATCTGCTTTGATCTGCTCCTCGCACTCTTTTTCGCCGCACCACATAGCACGAACGAAGCCCGGTTTCTCATTGATGGTTGCTTTGAAGGTCTCATAGTCCGCTGCATCGTAGGTATGGGATTCCATATGTGCTTTTGCACGGCTGAACATATCGTTCTGAACGGCCTCCAGCAGCTCTGCAGCTTTTGCCGGGATCTCTTCGATAGCAACGATGGTCTTCTCGCGGGTATCTCTTCTGACAAGAACGGCCTGTCCTTTTTCGATATCCTTCGGTCCCAGTTCGATACGTACCGGAATACCGCGCATCTCCTGCTCGGAGAACTTCCAGCCCGGACTCTTGGCAGAGTCATCCAGTCCTGCACGAATGCCTGCAGCCTTCAGGGCAGTCTGTACTTCAACGGCTTTGTCCATAACACCTTCTGCATCCTGACGGATCGGGATGACCATGATCTGTGTCGGAGCGATTCGCGGCGGAAGAACCAGACCGCTGTTGTCACCATGTACCATGATCATGGCACCGATCACACGGGTGGTCATACCCCAGGAAGTCTGGTGTACGTATTTCAGGGTGTTGTCTTTGTCGGTGAAGGTAACATCGTATGCCTGTGCAAAGATGTCATCGAAGTTGTGGCTGGTACCGGACTGCAGTGCTTTGCCGTCGTGCATCAGAGCCTCAACGGTGTAGGTGTGTTTGGCACCTGCGAATTTTTCCTTATCGGTTTTGCGTCCTTTGATAACCGGAATTGCCAGAACGTCCTGCAGGAAATCGGCATATACGTTCAGCATCTGTACGGTTCTTTCCTCAGCTTCCTCCGCTGTTGCGTGAGCGGTGTGACCTTCCTGCCACAGGAACTCACGGGAACGAAGGAACGGACGGGTGGTTTTCTCCCAGCGAAGTACGGAGCACCACTGGTTGTAAACCTTCGGCAGATCTCTGTGAGACTGGATGTCCTTGGAGTAGAAGTCGCAGAACAGAGTCTCGGAAGTCGGACGGATGCAGAGACGCTCCTGCAGCTTCTCGCTGCCGCCGTGAGTTACCCATGCAACCTCAGGTGCAAAGCCGTTTACCAGCTCGGACTCTTTATTCAGAAGATTCTCCGGAATCAGCATCGGCATGTATACGTTCTGCACGCCGGTTTCCTTGAAACGGCGGTCCAGTTCATGCTGGATATTCTCCCAGATCGCATAGCCGGCCGGTTTGATCGCCATGCAGCCTTTTACACTTGTATAGCCGATCAGATCAGCCTTGATACATACGTCGGTATACCACTGCGCGAAATCTGTTTCCATGGAAGTGATCGCTTCAACTAATTTTTTCTCTTTAGCCATAACAAACCCCTGTTTTTTCTATTAAAGATGTATTTTAAAACATATGCGTAAAGCCGGTTTGCCGAAACGATCGAAAATGCAAGTAAAACGCACAGAAAAAATGACCGATTTCAAGCATCCGGGCAATATGTAAAGTCTACACGGATTGGAAATGGATGTCAACAACCGAGGCGGGAATCCCCTTGTAACTTTGGGGCTTTCGACTATAATATATACAGGAATACATCTGCAAAAAAGGAGAAATGACTTTGGAGATCAAAATGCCTGCAACCGTCAAAATGGTACTGGATACACTGCATGCAAATGGATATGAGGCATATGCCGTCGGCGGCTGTGTCCGGGATTCGATTCTGGGACGCCGGCCCGATGACTGGGATATTACCACATCGGCACTGCCGGAACAGGTGAAAGCGATCTTCGGACGGACCGTGGATACCGGCATCCAGCATGGAACGGTAACGGTTCTGGTCGGCGGAAAGGCACATGAAGTTACCACCTATCGGCTGGACGGGGAATATCTGGACGGACGCCATCCGGAGGATGTGACCTTTGTCAGCAATCTGGAAGAGGATCTGAAGCGCAGGGATTTTACCATCAATGCCATGGCATATAATGAGGAAGAAGGTCTGATTGATCTCTTCGGCGGCGTGGAGGACCTGGAGCGGAAAGTCATTCGCTGTGTCGGTGATCCCATGCAGCGTTTTTCCGAGGATGCACTGCGGATCATGCGTGCGGTCCGTTTTTCCGCACAGCTCAGCTTCGGGATCGATCCGGATACCATTGCCGGAATCATCCGACTGGCGCCTACGCTGGAAAAGGTAAGTGCGGAGCGCATCTGCACTGAGCTGACCAAGATGCTGCTGTCGGAGCATCCGAATTATCTGAAGGTGGCATACGAAGCAGGAATCACGCGGATCGTGCTGCCGGAATTTGATGCCATGATGCAGACACCGCAGAATCATCCGCGGCACATGGCGAATGTGGGAGAACATACCTTAATGAGTATGCAGGCGGTAAAAAACGATCGTGTTCTGCGGTATACCATGCTGTTCCATGACATCGGCAAGCCGCTTTGCCGGACGACCGATGAGGTCGGTATCGACCATTTCCGCGGACATAACGAGATCAGTGCGGATATGGCCGGTCAGATCATGCGAAGACTGAAGATGGATAACGATACTATTAAAAAGGTAAAAACACTGGTTTACTGGCATGACTGGATGGGGGAGGCGACTCCGAAGAGTGTACGCAGACTGATCCATCATGTGGGAGCAGACCTTTTTCCGCTGCTGATGCAGGTGAAAAATGCGGATACCATGGCAAAAAGTGAGCGGTACCGTGTGGAGGAACTGCAGTACAACATTCTGGTTAGCCGGATCGGTGACGATATCCTTCGTGAAAACCAGTGTCTGACATTGAAGGATCTGGCAGTAAACGGAAAAGACCTGATGGAACTTGGGGTACAGAAGGGACCGGGACTCGGAGAGATCCTGCAGATGCTGCTGGAGGAGGTACTGGAGGTGCCGGAGAAAAACGACAGAGACCTTCTGCTGGATATCGTTCGCTCTCATCTGGAACTGTAGGGCGGAAAGTTGCAAGTTTTGCTTTACAAGTTACAAACTCTGTTCTACTATATAGGACGTACCTTTGGTAAAGGGTTTGAAATCGGCTGTTTTTTCGTCGGAATCGACAGAAAAAACGTCGGTGTAAAATATATGATGGAAACCGGAAACGGTATCCGGTCATAGTGCCGAAGACCCCTTGCAGGAGTCAGCGGGCACAAAGTCGCATGCATCGCATGCAGAATATTTTTAAGACATTTCAGGAGGAGTTAAGTAATGAATAAAACAGAGTTGATCGCAGCAATCGCTGAGAAGGCAGGTCTTTCCAAAAAGGATTCCGAGAATGCACTGAAAGCATTCGTTGATACAGTTGCAGAAGAGCTGAAAAAAGGTGAGAAAGTGCAGATGGTAGGCTTTGGTACATTCGAAGTTTCCGAGAGAGCTGCTCGTACCGGAAGAAACCCGCTTACAGGCGAGACTATCGAGATCGAGGCTTCCAAGAACCCGAAATTCAAAGCTGGCAAAGCTCTGAAGGATATGATCAAATAATCGGGTCGCAGGACTTTTTATATCTGAAAATTTCTTTCAATAAAAACAATTAAATAAATCGAATATTCGAGAACGATAAGCAAAGGGCTGTGAAAGAGCAGCTCTATGAGAAAAGGCCGTCTGATCTTGCAGTAAGCAGGAACAGACGGCCCTTTTCGTGGTAAAATGTAACTGCGATGATTAAAAAAACGGGAATTACTCCGGAACAAAACGGCAGGAAGAAAACAGATGGTGATATACTGACGGTAATAGTTACTCGCAGAAGCAATGAAAAGGAGGGGCTGCATATGCGAAGAAGAATTTACAGGTTTCTGGCGGGGGTGCTGGCGGCATCTATGATTTTCGGCACAGGAAGCGCAGTGGAAGCGGCAGCAGATGAATCGGCGGAGGAATTTCTGATCGGTTCATCGGAAGAGTATGAGTCAGCGGAAGAATCGGTGGTTCGTTCATCGGAAGAGTATGAGCCTGCGGAAGAACCTGTGATCCGTTCCGCAGAGGCTTACATGTCGGAAGAGAATGAGGATTCCGGACATAATGATTTGGGCGACCGCAAGTCGGAAAAATCGTTGGCCGGGGAGATCGATGCCGATCTATACGAATCCGACATGCAGGATGAAGAGAATGAGGAAATGTTAGGGGCACTGCAAGATATATTTCGTGAGAATGCGGAGAGTCAAAATTACGATGGTCATGCATGGCCAATTGGGTCCGCAATTGTCGCAACGGATGATGGGGGCATAATGCTCTTTGAAAATAACAATTCCAAATACCTGATCGAATACTACGATTCCAAATACACATACAGAAAAAAAATACTGGTAGACAGAGAGCTGCCTGTGTATGGCGGGTTTTACAGTGATGGTTCGAATTACTATATTCTGAGCGGACAGAATAATCCTAAGGAAGATGACTCTGTAGAAGTGTTTCGCATTACGAAGTACAGTAAAAGCTGGAAGCGCCTAGGGCATGTATCGGTAAGCGGTGTGAATACGTATGAGCCGATGAAAGCCGGATCTGCTCGTTTTGCTCATAATGGAGATGATCTGATCATCAGAACCTGTCACACAATGTATCGGATGGAGGACGGTCTTCATCACCAGTCAAGTTTTCAAATGCGGGTGAATACCAGAAGCATGAAGTTAATTGAGGACAGCGAGAATGCGTTTGGAGCGTATACAAGTCATTCGTTTAACCAGTTCGTCAAAATAGACAATGGGCACATAGTTACCCTGGACCATGGAGATGCATACCCACGTGCAGTAGTAGTGACCAGATGGTCGCTGAACCCCGAAGTGGAAATGTATATGCGCAAAGAGGTTTACGAAATATCCGGCAGAACCGGAGATAATGATACCGGGGTCAGTGTGGGAGGATTCGAAATTGCAGATACTACATATTTGGCTGCCGGAAATACAGTTGTAATGGGAGCTG
The DNA here is from genome assembly GCA_030527665.1 of Eubacteriales bacterium. Classification (GTDB taxonomy): domain Bacteria; phylum Bacillota; class Clostridia; order Lachnospirales; family Lachnospiraceae; genus Bilifractor. Next base: position 47,400 of record JAUNAK010000011.1, on the reverse strand, counting down.
GGTACAGAGAGAATTCACAAAGAAATATTTTTACTGTATCTTTGGATCGAGACCTCAATGCGGCCTATGACAAATGGGACAATACAGAACCTGCACTGCACATGATCACGTCATATGGTGAGAATGACGGAAAGCCTTCCACTCCGCATCTGGTAAAGGTCAATGGTAATACATTTTTGCTGCTCTGGAGCATCAACAGCAAGCTTTGTTATTGTATGATCAACGGAAAAGGCGAGCGTACTTCTGCGATTTATCAAAAAGAAGGAGAACTGTCAGATTGTGCACCGATTATTAAGGATGGTAAATGCGTATGGTATGTAACAGAGCGTTCACCGGTGAAATTTTATGAAATCCCTGTGAATGACCTGAACAGTATCAAGTCCTATCAGCCTGTTGATGCTATGTATCGGATGTACAATGAAAACAGTGGAGAACATTTTTATACAAGGAGTATCGCCGAGGCGGATTACCTGTGGTCTGTAGGGTGGATATACGAAGGAATTGGATGGTTTGCACCTGCACAGTCCAGAACACCTGTGTATCGACTGTACAATCCGAATGTTGGAGACCATCATTATACGACATCTGCCGGGGAACGTAATTTTCTGGTGAAGCAAGGCTGGAATTATGAAGGCATTGGCTGGTATTCCAATGACCGGAAGGAAGTGCCGCTGTACAGACAGTACAATCCCAATGCTGTTACCGGTTCACACAATTACACCTCTTCCAAAGCAGAGAACAATTACCTTGTTTCCATTGGTTGGAATGGAGAGGGAATCGGATGGTATGGAATGGATTATTACACAGGAACCAGAGAGTAACTTCGTATCTAAATCTGCCTTGCATAATCTTTCCTTTGTAGTATAATCATCCTATCCCAAATGTACAAAGGCCCTGGATAGGGGAAAGGTACATGGATTAGGTTATGTATGTTTTTTAACAGGAGCAGAATATGCGTTTAGACAAATACTTAAAAGTATCCAGACTGATCAAGAGGAGAACGGTTGCCAATGAAGCCTGCGATGCAGGACGTGTGACGATCAACGGCAAGGTAGCAAAAGCGGGTACCGAAGTGAAGGTCGGTGATGAACTGGAGATCTCCTTCGGCACAAAGCCGCTGAGGGTGCGGATCACACAGATCATTGAGACGACCAAGAAGGACGCGGCATCCGAGATGTATACGTATCTGTAAAAAGGCAGGTGACCATATGCGGCAGAACAGAAAAACGATCATTGGAATTATCATGGTTGTTCTCGTGCTGATGGTTGTTCTTGTGTTTTCCGGATTGCGTCTGTACCAGAGGATCCAGGATGGAAATGCACGTATTGCAGAGCTTGAGAAGCAGACAGAAGAAGAGCAGCAGCGAACCGAGGAGATCAAGGAGCTGCAGGCATACATGCAGAGTGATGAATACAAGGAACAGGTGGCCAAGGACAAACTGGGACTGATCAAAGACGGTGAGATCATCTTCAAGGAAGAGTAAGGAATGGAGAACGGATGGAACTTCGCAGAGCGTGTTTCATCCGTTTTCCGGTTTTTTGAAGCGAAACCAGGTTTTGTTTGGTTTTCGGTGCAAAGACTGCACGATACCGTCGCAGGTACGCTCTCGTTTATCTCAGAGTACCTGCTTCTGGTATTCGTACAGCCTTCGCACCGGAATACAGATAGTTTCGAGTTTCGCAGTCAACACAGGATAGAGGATACCGTATGCAGTTTGAACAGCGTGTAAAACAATATATGAAGCAGAAGGGGATGCCGGAAAGCGGTGTAAGGCTCTGCGTCGGTCTCTCGGGAGGGGCAGACTCGGTGGCACTGCTGCTGGTTCTGCAGCGGCTGGGCTATGTGCTTACTGCTGTTCATGTAAATCACAACCTCCGGGGAGAGGAAAGCGACGGGGATGAAGTCTTTGTTCGTGAGTTGTGCAGAGAACGGCAGATCCCGCTGCAGGTGTATTCCTGGCCGGTTTCTGCGATGGCGGAGGAAATGGGACTGGGACTGGAGGAGGCCGGACGTGTTCTGCGGCAGCGTGCCTTTCTGGATGCGGTTCGGAAAAGCGGAGCGGTTGGTACGGCGCTGGCCCATCATGCGAATGACCAGGCGGAGACGGTCCTGTTTCGGGCGGCGAGAGGCAGCTCGGCAGCGGGACTTGCGGGAATCCGTCCAATCGCGGAGGTTCAGAACGTGGAGGAAAGCGGGAGAGTGCTTTTGCTTATGCATCCGCTGCTGGCGATCAAAAGGACGGAGATCGAGGAGTGGCTTCGTTCCATGCAGGTTTCCTGGCGGACAGACAGGACAAACCTGGAGTCGATGTATACCCGCAACGGGATCCGGAACAGGGTGATCCCCTATCTGGAGGAACAGGTGAACCGGCAGACGGTGCGGCACCTGACGGAGGCTGCCGAGGATCTGGCGGAGATCGATGATTTTCTGCGGATAGAAGCAGCGGAACGGGAAAAAAGACATGTCCGGCAGGCGGCAGAGGGCATCCTTCTGCTTCCGTCACTGCGGGAGGAACCGCCGGTCATGCAGAAATATATTCTGATGCATGCACTGGAAAAACTTTCCTGCACGCGCAGAAATCTTGGACGGGAACAGCTGCGGCAGCTGCAGGAGCTGGCAGAGGCTTCGACGGGGAGCCGGATCTCCCTTCCTTATGAAATGGCGGCGGAAAAAACATATGAAGGCGTGCTGCTGCAGAAAATGCGCCGGGAGCAGGAAGCGGCAGCGGAGCGTTCAAATGGAAGGAAAAGGAATGCGGAAGCACAGGAGATGCGCCTGGATCCGGCGGTTGTTCCGGAAGATCTGCAGATACATGAGACGCGGGAACTGAAGTTTGGGAACTGGCATTTTTTTCTGACGGTTCTGCCCCGGGAAGACGGTGCAATTCCGCAAAATCGGTATACGAAGTGGTTTGATTATGATACAATTAAATACAATCTCGCCATCCGGACAAGGCTTCCGGGAGACCGGATCCGAACAGTAAAACAGCAGGAGCCGGGCCGGGAAACACAGTTGGAAAACAGGCTGCAGGGACCTGGAAAGAAGCTGAAGGAGTATCTGATCGATGAGAAGATTCCGGCGAAGGAGAGAGACAGACTGCCGCTTCTGGCATCCGGAAGTGAAGTCTGGTGGGTAGTCGGCTATCGGATCGGCGAGTCCGGAAAGGTAACAGACCGTACCCGGAAAATATTGGAAATACAGGCAGTTTTTGAACAGACAGAAACGAATACATACACAGGGGGACTCAAAGAATGAGCGAAAAAATATCTGTATTAATTGATGAAGAGCAGCTGCAGGAAAGAATCAAAGTCGTAGCGGAGCAGATCAGCCGGGATTACGAGGGCAAATGTATCCATGTGATCTGTATTCTGAAGGGCGGCGTTGCATTTATGTGTGATCTGGTTAAGCGGATCGATGTGCCGATCACCATGGATTTCATGTCCGTATCCAGTTATGGATCCGGTACTTCCTCCAGCGGTATCGTAAAGATCGTAAAGGATCTGGATCAGCCGATCGAGGGAAGAGATGTCCTGATCGTGGAGGATATCATTGACTCCGGACGTACACTGAGCTATTTGCTGAAGCTGCTCAGTGAGAGAAAGCCGAACAGCATTCGTCTGTGTACACTGCTGGATAAGCCGGACCGCCGCGTAGTCAAAGATGTAAATGTAGAATATGTAGGCTTCAACATCCCGGATGCGTTTGTTGTAGGCTGCGGACTGGACTACGACCAGAGATACCGCAACCTGCCATATATCGGTGTTGTCAGCTTCGAAGACTGATCGGAGAAGCAAGAGAAAATCAGCAGTAAGGAGTTTTGCAATTGAATAGAAACAGAGGTGGCATGACAGTATATCTGCTGCTCATGCTGGGTATTTTACTTCTCTTTACGTATCTGCCCGGACTGCGGGAAGACAGCAAAGAGGCAACTATCGGACAGCTTACGACCTATATGCAGGAAGGCAGTGTTACGGAAGCTGTTATTCGTCAGAACAAAGAGGTTCCTACGGGAAGCATTGCATTTACAGTGAAGGACGGAACCTCCTATGTGACCTATGTCAGTGACGTGCAGCAGGCGGAAGAGCTGCTGCAGGGGAACAAGATCGATTATAAGCTGAGTGACGTTCCTTCCGAGAACTACTTTATGACGGCTATCCTGCCGATCCTTCTCGGCATTGCCATCGTATTTGTGATTCTGGGCCTGTTCGGACGCGGAGCCGGCGGCGGAAGCAACCAGAAAATGCTGGATTTCGGAAAAAGCCGTGCAAAGATGAACAGCGCCAAGGACAGCAAGGTTCGTTTCACGGATGTGGCCGGTCTGAAGGAGGAAAAAGAGGATCTGGCAGAGATCGTTGATTTTCTGCGAAGTCCGGATAAATATACCAAAGTCGGTGCCCGTATTCCGAAGGGTGTGATCCTGGTAGGACCTCCCGGAACCGGTAAGACACTGCTGGCCAAGGCTGTTGCCGGAGAAGCCGGTGTACCGTTTTTCTCGATCTCAGGATCGGATTTTGTAGAGATGTTCGTCGGTGTCGGTGCATCCCGTGTACGTGACCTGTTTCAGGATGCAAAAAATAATGCACCCTGTATCGTATTTATCGATGAGATCGATGCTGTCGGCAGACGCAGAGGTACCGGAATGGGCGGCGGTCATGACGAGAGAGAGCAGACATTGAACCAGCTTCTGGTAGAGATGGATGGTTTCGGCGTCAACGAGGGCATCATCGTGATGGCAGCGACCAACCGTGTGGATATTCTGGATCCGGCGATCCTTCGTCCGGGTCGTTTTGACCGCAAGGTTTCCGTCGGCAGACCGGATGTGCAGGGAAGAGAAGAGATTCTTCGTGTACATGCAAAAAACAAGCCGGTCGGAGACGATGTGAATCTGACACAGATTGCCCAGACAACAGCCGGTTTCACCGGTGCGGATCTGGAAAACCTCATGAATGAGGCGGCGATCCGTGCAGCAAAACAGAGCCGCGGATACATCAATCAGGATGATATCAAGGAATCATTTATTAAGGTTGGTATCGGAACCGAGAAGAAGAGTAGGATCATTTCCGAGAAAGAGAAACGGATCACGGCATACCATGAGACCGGCCATGCGATCCTGTTCCATGTACTGGAAAGCATGAATCCGGTATATACGATCTCAATCATTCCGACCGGTCCGGGAGCAGCTGGCTATACGATGCCGCAGCCGGAAAATGACGAGATGTTTATGACAAAGGGCAAGATGATCGACCACATCATCGTAGATCTTGGCGGACGTGTGGCAGAGGAGATGATATTTGACGATATCACCACCGGTGCTTCTCAGGATATCAAGCAGGCAACCGAAACGGCCCGTGCAATGATCACCAAATACGGCATGTCCGACAGACTCGGCCTGGTCAACTATGATACGGAAGGCGGCGACGAGGTATTCATCGGCCGTGACTGGGGACATACCAAGTCCTACAGCGAGAATGTGGCTGCTGTCATCGATGAAGAAGTCCGTTCGATCATTGAGAACTGTCACAAACGTGCCAAGGAACTGATCTCCGAACATACCTACGTACTGGAAGAGTGTACCCGCCAGCTGCTGGAGAAGGAAAAACTCAGCCGTGCCGAATTCGAAGCGATCTTTGAAGAAGAAGCAAAAATGCAGAACTGTGCAGCGGAAACACGGGAAATGCCGGAATTGCCGGCCGGAGATGCCTGAAAGCAGCGAAGAGGCTGCGGAAATTCATTTTCTGTATAGTGATGGGATGATTACAAGCGAAGAATGTAATAGCAATAATATGGGAAATTATGCGGAATACACAAAAAAAGTCGGGTAAAACTGTCAATCATCGCTAAAAAGAGGGGCGGAAATCTTTGAGGTTTGTGCACACTTTTGATAAACGGTGTGCTACTATAATTCTCGTAAAACCCCCCAATACATTTTATAGTTTTGCTACACCCCATAAGAGAATTTACCTTCTCTTAAAAAAGCAGCCTGCAAGGGCTGCTTTTTTCGTATATGCAAGTCGAGCTCTGCGAGACTTGGCGCGGGATTCAGGTCAGCTTTCGCTGACATCTACACATCCGAATCCCTGCGGAACGTTTATCTCTGTCGGAGATTGGATTCCCACGGAGATGATCTTGTAATTGCTCACCATTTGCAGAAATGGGAGTCTTCTCGACTGAGATAAAAACATTTGACAGATGCAACATTCTGGTAATTTTGCCGCGTATTTTCAACAGAAGCAGTCATTTGGTACTGCTTCCGTCGATATGCCGAAGGTATTTGCAACGCATTGCCGTAAAACTGGCGGCTTGGCTGTTGTGAAAACGGGAAGATTACGGTATGCTAATATTCTATGAATAAAAAATGCTTTCGGAAAACGAATTCCGAAAACGTTCTCGATGACACTTTTAATAAAGGCATAAATACAGGTGAACGATCATGGATGAAAAAATCATCAGAAGCCGGACTTATGTTCTGGGAATGCGCCAGCTGCTGAAAAAAAGCGCCCTGTTCAGTGATGAGACAGAAGAGTTTCAGTCTCCGATGGAGTCGAAGCCCGGTGAAAAGGTGACCGTACGTTTTCGAACTGCCAGAAATAACGTGGATTCCGTATATGTGGTACTTCCATATAGAAAGATTCGCATGCAGGTGACGGAGCAGCGCAACGGTTTTGATTATTACAGTGCGGAGATCACAGCCGGGGATTATGAGATCTACTATTATTTTCAGATCCGTAACGGCAAGACTACGTGCTATTACAACAAGCTGGGCGTGCAGAAAGACGAACCGAAGAAAGAATATGCTTTCCGTATCATTCCCGGATTTTCTACACCGGACTGGGCAAAGGGTGCGGTCATGTATCAGATCTATCCGGACCGTTTTTATAACGGAGATCCGTATAATGATGTCGTTTCCGAGGAATACAGTTATATCAACCAGCATGTAAAGAAGGTGGATGACTGGTATAAGAATCCGGAAAACATGGATGTGCGCAACTTCTATGGCGGAGATCTGCAGGGTGTCATTGACAAAATGGATTATCTGAAGGATCTGGGTATTGAGGTTCTGTATCTGAACCCGATCTTCGTATCGGCTTCCAACCATAAATACGATACGCAGGATTACGAGCATGTAGATCCGCATCTGGGCAGGATCCTGCATGATGCAGACGGACTTCTTGGATGGGGCGATCTGGACAATACCCATGCCAAAAAATACATTGCCCGGGTAACGAACAAGGAGAATCTGCGTGCCAGTGACCGGTTATTCGCCAGACTGGTCGAGGAAGCGCACAAGCGCGGCATGAAGGTGATCATTGACGGTGTATTCAATCATTGCGGATCCTTTAACCGCTGGATGGATCGTGAACGGATCTATGAAGGAAAAGAAGGATTTAAACCGGGTGCATTTGTTGCGGAAGACAGTCCGTATCACAGCTATTTCGAATTCCATGAAGGAAGTCAGTGGCCGTATAATGGCAATTACAACGGCTGGTGGGGACACAATACACTCCCGAAGCTGAACTATGAGAATTCCAAAGAGCTGCAGGAGGACATTCTTCGAATCGGAAGAAAATGGGTCTCTCCACCGTACAATGCGGATGGATGGCGTCTGGACGTGGCTGCGGATCTGGGACATACCGAGGAATTCAACCACTATTTCTGGAAAGAGTTCCGCAAGGCAGTAAAGGATGCAAATCCGAATGCCATTATTCTGGCTGAGCACTACGGTGACGCCGCTGCATGGCTGAAAGGCGATGAGTGGGATACCGTCATGAACTATGATGCGTTCATGGAACCGCTTTCCTGGTTTTTCACCGGAATGGAAAAACACAGCGACAGTTATCGGGAAGATCTGCTTGGAAATGCGGACAGCTATATTGATGCGATGCGCTATCATATGGCTTCCTTTACAGCACCTTCGCTGCTGACGGCTATGAACGAGCTGGATAACCATGATCACTCCCGGTTCCTGACAAGAACCAACCATCGCGTGGGACGTGTGCAGAGTCTGGGAAGCGAAGCTGCATCCGAAGATATTCGTCCTTCCGTACTGCGTGAGGCGGTCGTTGTACAGATGACCTGGCCGGGCGCACCGACGGTCTACTACGGTGATGAGGCAGGTGTCTGCGGCTTTACCGATCCGGATAACCGCCGTACCTACCCCTGGGGCAGAGAGGATAAGGAGCTGATCCGTTTCTATAAGGAGATCATCCACATCCATAATGAGCATCAGGTACTTCGAACCGGATCCACCATGATCCTGACAAGAGACTACAATGCTTTTTCCTATGGACGGTTCAATGCAGAAGAACAGATCGCTGTGTTGATCAATAACCGTACCCAGGAGTATGCGTTCGAGGTGCCGGTATGGCAGCTGGGAATTGATCGTACAGAAGAAGACTCTTATGTAGAACAGCTGTTTATTACCGCACAGGATACGTATTCCGCAGAGCGCAGCAGAATTCCGCTGAAGGCAGGCGTTGTTCAGATGCAGGTGCCGCCGGAAAGTGCAGTTGTTCTGCTGCATCGATAAATACAGAAAGCTCCTAAAATGAGTATTGCATTACAATAAAAAATAAGCTATAATTTCAATTTGTCAGGAAGAAAATTCCTGACAACATGGGCGGTTTCCCGAGTGGCCAAAGGGGACAGACTGTAAATCTGCTGCACATTGCTTCGGTGGTTCGAATCCACCACCGCCCACTGCAGAAAAACTTCTGCTTACAATTTCATATGCCGGCGTGGCGGAATAGGCAGACGCCCGGGACTTAAAATCCCGTGGGTAGCGATACCCGTACCGGTTCGACCCCGGTCGCCGGCAGTGAGAGACAGCTCGAAATCCTTGTGAAACAAGGGCTTCGAGCTTTTTGTTTACAGGAAACTCCGGTCCCGGTAAATAAAAAAAGCTTCGCGGGGATGCGTACCCGCATGAATAGGAAGAGGTCGCTTTGTGACAGCACCCGGCGCGGGGAAAATGGAAGGGGGAACTCAATGAATGCATTGAAAAAACTGTTTGCACCGGTCGACATGACAGTGGGGACGCCATGGAAACAGATCACTCTGTTTACGATCCCGATGATCATCGGAAATATCGCACAGCAGCTGTACAACACGGTGGACAGTATCGTTGTTGGAAGATATGTAGGCGATAATGCACTTGCGGCGGTAGGAAGTGCAGGCCCGATCCTGAATCTTCTGATCGTATTATTTGTGGGAATCTCGGTTGGCGCCGGTATTGTGGTGGCACAGTATCTGGGCGCAAAGGATCGGGAGAATCTGGCAAGTGCCATTGGAAACTGCATCACACTGGTTGCCATTGCCTCCGGATTTATTATGATCCTTGCACCGATCATCGCCAGGCCGATGCTGCGGCTGATCAATACACCTGACAGCATTCTGGACTGGTGTACCTCCTATCTGATCATTTTGTTTGTTGATTGTCCGGGCAGCGGGTATTATAATATTCTCAGCGGTATTCTGCGCGGACTGGGAGATTCCATGTCGGCACTCTGGTATCTGGTCATTGCCACCGTACTGAATATCATTCTGGATGTTCTCTTTGTGGCACAGTTCCATATGGGAATCAGCGGTGTTGCCCTGGCAACGGTAATTGCACAGACGGTATCCGCGATTCTTTGCATCCGAAAGCTGCTTCGCATGAAGGAGTATTTCGAGCTTCATGCCGGTGATCTGAAACTGAAGAAAGAGCAGGCGATGACGATCATCCGGCTGGGAATTCCGTCCGGTCTGACACAGGCGATCTTCTCTATGGCAACGATCCTTGTGCAGAATCTGACCAACAGCTTCGGAGAGATGCTGATCGCGGCAAATGTTATTGTCATGCGTGTGGATGGATTTGCCATGATGCCGAATTTTTCCTTTGGAAATGCGACAACGACCTATGCGGGACAGAATGTAGGTGCGAAGCAGATGAAGCGTGTAGAGGACGGAGCCAGACAGGGAACGGCTCTGGCCGTCGGGACGGCAGGCGTCCTGACGATCATCATTCTGATCTTCGGAAAATATCTGATGGGGATCTTTACAACAACGGCGGAACTGGTTTCGCTGGCAAACAGCCTGATGCGCATTCTGGCTGTTGGTTATGTGGCCATGGCGGTTACGCAGAGTCTTTCGGGTATTATGCGCGGTGCCGGTGATACGGTCACGCCAATGGTGATCTCCTTTGTTGTCACGGTCATCATTCGTGTTCCGCTGGCCTACCTGCTGGTGGCACTGTCCAAATCGGCAGAGTATCCGATGGGCAGAGGAGAATGCATCTTTGTATCCCTGCTTCTGTCCTGGCTGTCCGGTGCGGTCATCACCTCGATCTGTTATAAGCGCGGAAAATGGAAGGAAAAAGCGATTCGGTAACAAACGGATCCTGAAAGGAGAAAAAATATGAAGAAACGATTTTTTAAACGCATCATGGCAGGTATCTGCATGATGGCGGTTGTCGGAGGCGGTATGGCTGTTCATCCGGCAGAAGCAGAGGCCAGTGAGGAGAGCGTTCCGGTTTATCGAATCTATAATCCGAATACCGGAGAGCATCTGTACACGATTACCGAAGGGGAAGCAAAAAACTGCGTACGCCTGGGATGGCAGGATGAGGGCATCGGCTGGTATACGGCGCTGTCCGGGGATCCGGTCTATCGTCTGTACAACCCAAATGCCAAAGGCGGCGATCATTATTATACAAAGAGCAAGGGAGAAGCGGATTATCTGGTACGGTTAGGCTGGAGTCTGGATTATGGCGGAAATCCGGTTTTTTATTCCAAAGGAGACAAGAACCTCTATGTTGCCTATAATCCGAATGCGGAATCCGGTGCACATAATTATACGATGTCCCGCGGTGAGCAGGATTTTCTGCTCAAAAACGGATGGATGCACGATGCGGTTGCCTGGAAGGTCATGGACAAAAAAGAGACCTACACCGTAAGTGTTCCGGTCGATGTAAATATAGTCGGACCCGGCGGCGGAGAGGAACTCATTGACGGATCCTATCGTCTGCTGTACAGCGACAAGCCCTTTGATCAGTTCTCCGGAAATGAACTGCCGGCGTTTGAATTTGCTGCAGACGTGAAGATGACAGGAACTACGGATGATTATTCCGTGCAGTTTGTTGTTGCCGGTTCCGGATATCAGGAGGGGCAGATCGGAATTACCCTTCACTACCAGAAGGGTAACGACCAGCGGTATGCACAGGGACGGATCAATGCGACAACGATCAACTTCCCGGCAAAATCCAATGTCTATGGTGAGCAGTTCTATTCGGTGCATACGGCATATCCGGCGATCCCGAACGGTGGAACATCCCGCCTGAAGGTGCAGTACTTTGATTCCGGATACATGCGTGCATATGTAAATGACACACTGATCGGTCAGTACAAAACAAAACTGCTGACTGCAGAAAAGAATGCCTATATTCCGCATTTTAACGGAGATACCAACTGTGAGGTATCCAATATTTCTGTCCTTCGATATGGCAAGGATTTCACCGACCACGGAGCACCCGGTTTCCAGGCAAGTTCCTATTCGATCGGACCAGGAGAGGCAGTATCGGCAGCATTTCTGCTGAAAATGCCCTGGGAATAAGCAGGTAATTGAGCTGACGGAAGAAGGAAGCGATGCCTGAAATAGACTGAAAACAGAAAATATGAGAAGGGGAAAGCTTGTGAAAATCTGGAAAAAAGCACTTGTACTGGGAATGGCTGCAGCGATGATGCTCAGCCCGGTATCCGCTTTTGCGGATGAATCGGCAGAAGTATCTGCTGCAGAAGCTGCAGAAGAGAACAGTGATGCAGAACTTACGGAAACAGATGCAGCAGATCTCGTTGTTTCCGAGACGAACGATGCTGCGGAGCTGTCGGATGCCGAAGAAGAGCCGGCGGATGATGGAAAGGCTTCTGCTGATGCAGAAGAGAAGAAAACGGAAGAAGCAGATCCGGAGAAAGCCGAAGAGAAAAAGTCGGATACAGCAGTGTCCGAAGATACAGAAGAAAAGATAGAGGACGATAAAGAGGATTCTTCGGAAAATGAAGACGATGATGAGGAAGAACTGGATATCGTCGAAGTGGAAATGGAAGAAGATCCACTGCTGAAAGGAACGATTCTGGAAGATAGATTTCAGAAAGAAAGAGCGAAGTTTCCGGGCGGATGGTATTGGAACCACCAGGTATGGGCGGAATGGCAGAGAGGAGATAATCTGCTGCGGAACTGGAATAATTCCTACGGAGATTCTATTACGACGACTCCCTGTGCGACGCATAACGGTCAGCCGGCAAACGGTCAGTATGACTGCAATGCTTTTGACGGAGCAATACAGTGCAAAGGCTATGCCAACAAGGTGTTTTATGATCTGACAGGTGAGCATGTTGCCGGACATACGCAGCGAACAGATAAGCAGAATCTGAGTCCCGGTGACTTTGTGTCCATCAACGGCGGCGGCCATTTCTGCGTAGTCATTGCCGTTGACAATAATGGCTTCACTGCAGCGGAATGCAATCTGGATCGGAGCGGTGCTTCCTATAACTGTATGATTCGCTGGGATCACTATTATGAGAAAAAGTATATTGACTGGTTTGTTCATGCCGATAACTATGCATCGCTTCTTCAGCCGCTGCATACACACAGCTACACAAGCAAAGTGACAAAAGCTGCAACCTGTAAGGCAGCAGGTGTTCGTACCTATACATGCAGCTGCGGTAATTCCTATACAGAGGCAATTGCCAAGACCTCACACAAGTATAAGAAGACAAAAGTTGTGGCACCGACAAAAAAAGCACAGGGATATACGATCTATACCTGTACGGTTTGCGGAGCAAAGAAGAATGACGATTATGTGGATCCGGCAGTAAGCTATACTTCCTGGACCTATTCCTCCAAACTTCCGAGCGGAATAACCAGTGACCGGTATATTATCGAATACAAAGGTACGATCCAGCGAGTACAGGAAACATCGCCGGGATCCGGATGGAAAAAGACATCCGGAGGATCTGTATGGCAGAATGTGGGCGGAACCTACGAAGAATATACAACGGTAAATGAAAGTGATACCAAGAGGCTGGTCGGCTACTATTACTATCACTTCTGCGGAGGCGGCGCAGGCAATCGCGTAAATTATGCCTTTGTTGATCCGTATAACCATTTTGACAGTATCAGGGATGTGAACAGTGTTTCCATTCAGAAGCAGCTTCACGATGACGACAGCGTAAATATTCCGTGCTACATTCTGAATGTTGGATGCCAGTCCGGTTCGACCTGTGACGGTGCTTACGGATCACACGGCAGCCGGTCAAATGTCTGGTATCGAATGAACATTTATCAGAATCGTCAGAAGGTAACAACAACGACCTGGACCAAGCAGACCGGATGGACAAGCAAGCTGGATTCATCGGCCACAAATGTGACCTATCGTTATAAGAAGCGTCTGTTCCCGACGATCCAGTTCCGCAGCGAGGATGCAGATGCTGCTGTCAATGACGCCGGAGATCTGGAAGTAATGTATCGTCTGTATAATCCGAACAGCGGCGAGCACTTCTATACCGCTTCCGCAGGTGAGAAAAATCACCTTGTTAAGAGCGGATGGAAATATGAAGGCGTTGGCTGGATCGGACCGAAGAAATCCACAGCACCGGTATATCGACTCTACAATGCCAATGCCGGCGATCATCATTACACGACCAAGAAGTCGGAAAAGAATTTCCTTGTCAAGAACGGATGGAAATACGAAGGAATCGGCTGGTATTCCGATGTGCAGAAACGCGTTCCTCTTTATCGGCAGTATAATCCCAATGCTAAGACAGGAACACATAACTACACGGTAAGCAAGTCAGAGAACGACTATCTGGTGAAGCTCGGATGGAAAGCAGAGGGAATCGGCTGGTACGGTACAGCTACCGAATAATACAGCAGCAAAGAGTCCGGGCATCCCGCCGTTTCAGGCGGAGATGGCCGGACTTAATAATCGGGAAAGGAAGCAAAACATGTATCTGGAAAAGGAGGATGTCTCATTATATTATGAAGTGACCGGCAGCGGTGAACCGCTGATCCTCATTCACGGAGTGATCGTGGATTCGGAACTGTACAAGGCAGCCGCGGAGCTGCTGGGAAGATACTATACCGTTATTACATTTGACAGAAGAGGAAACTCAAGAAGTACCTGCAAGGGTGAGCGGCATTTTTCCATGGATGAGCAGATCGAAGATGTGCGGGATCTGATGGATCATCTGCAGATCGACAGTGCCTATATCTTCGGTGCCAGTGCAGGTGCGGTGATCGGACAGTATTTTCTGATTCGTTATCCGGAACGGGTGAAGCATCTGATCATGTTTGAGCCGGCGGTTCTCGGTGAGATGGCCGAGGAGATTCCGGAGGTAAAGCAGTGGGTGGATGAAATGATGGAGCGGATCGGGAAGCGGAAATATACAACGGCGATCCTGAAATTTGCCCAGCATATCAATTCTTTTGACAGCCGGTCTCCGCGTCGTACACCGGAGATCTCCAGACGGGAGATGGGAAACCACGAGTATGCACTGACCCAGGAATTCCCCGGCATGCTGCAGTATCATCCGGACCGGGCTGCCTTCGAATCCATGCGGGACAAGATCACGATCTCTGCAGGAGAGAAAAGTGAGGGAACTGTCTATTATCATGCGGCGGTTCATATCGCCAACGATCTGGGAAAGGAACCGGTCTATTATCCGGGCTATCATAACCTTCCCTATGATCTGCCAATGGAGTTTGCCGTGAATCTGATCGGCACACTGATGCTGCTGTAACCGGAAAAATCCGACGGGACAAAAGTCAGATATTACATTGAGCATTGGATTTTCCGGATGGAATCCGGGTGGAAGTTCGATCTTATCCCCAGGGAATTAAAAACGTAGTATTTCCGTATTTTGTGGTAAAGATATAGAAAAAAATAGCTCCCGTCAGCTTTGGCATATTGCTAAGCTGACGGGAGTTATCGGATTGAGGTAAAATATCGTGAATTTTCAGCTGTGACATGCAACTGTTTCTGCGTGTTTTATGGAATGTTGAAAGGAAGGGAGCATGGTTCGATCTTACCTATAAGGAATTGAAACAAAATCACTGCTGCCACAATAAGGACTTTCATAAACGTTCGATCTTACCTATAAGGAATCCTCTGTTCTGTCGATTTCAACCACGAGGCGAATGCGGAATACTTGACACATTTCATGGGCAGTAGTAAGCTTCAAATCAAGGAAGCGGAAACCTCCAACATCCGATCTTCCCCGTGCGTCGATCAGGCGTACACTCTTGATTTTCAATGGTTATAAGAAATAGGCGTCAGCATTGCTGGCGCTTATTTTTTATTTCGCAGAGAAGAAACGTTTCATTCCTGATTATCTGTAAAAGATAAAAAGATTATCGAAAAACGATAAAAGATTATTGACAAAGATAACAATATCGGTTACTGTATAGTCATCAGCTGAGATATGTAATGTCAACCAATGGTTTGTGCTGTGCATCCTGAGGCGCATGGCACGATCGGAGTTTTATGTGCAGATGTGCCGTGAAAACATACATTTGGCAAGTACAAGCGTGAAGCATGTGCGTGCAAACAAAGGGCATGCAAGTGCAAACACGAATCATGTAAGCGGAATCGGTACAGAATCAGGTGAGGGAATGCTATGAATAAACAGGAGATGAAATTACAGAAGGTAAAAAAGAGCTGTAAGACAGCAAAGAGCGTGACAAATGTTTTGTCGATCATACTCACAGTGGCAGTGATCCTGTGTCTGGTCGGTGCTCTGATCTGCTTCTGCAAGCGGGCGGATATCAATACTGCGCTTGCAGCTTCCGGAGAGCAGATCACCGTTGAGAATATCCAGCTGAACGGAGTGCTGAGCTTGAAGATGGATGTGCAGGAATTGAAGGATGCGGGATATTTTGCGGAAGTATTTGCTATTGAGTGTTTGTTCGGTGCAGTAGTCTGCCTGATCTGTGCGGTGATCTTCCGGCAGATCTGTAAGCTGTTTATGACATTTGAGAACAGCGGCAGTCCTTTCGGTGAGGAGGTTCTTCGAACACTGAAGAGAACTTTCATTGCCGTGACAGTTCTGGTTACCATTTTTGTTGGTCTGGGTCTGGGGCTGATCCTCGGATTATTCCTCTGGTGCATCTACTGTATTATGGATTACGGATGTGCACTGCAGGAAGAAGTGGACGAGACGGTTTATACATGCATTCGGAAAGCGGGGCATAGCAATATGGGAAAAATAATCGTGCGGTTGGACCGAATGATGGCGGATCGGAAGATCTCCCTGAACGAACTGGCCGAGCAGGTGGGGATCACCAATGTAAACCTGTCGAAATTGAAGACGGGAAAGGTAAATGCGGTTCGCTTTTCAACACTGGAAGCAATCTGCAGGGCATTAAACTGCCAGCCGGGAGATATTCTGGAATACGATCCGACGGAAAGTAAGGAAAAGCAGGAAGAGTAAGTCTTTAACGGCTTGACAAAGTGTAGAAAAGGTATATAGTCTGATTAGAAGTCTGATAGAGGCGCGGCAACGATGAGTAGCAAGTGAGCAAAAGGCAATGCCGCCGAAGGGAAGAGGGAGAGAAGATGCTCTTTATATAGAGGATTCGGATCGATTGCTTTTCTGGGTCGTCGGAGAATATCCGCCGAACTGTCGCATGAGAGATCATGCGGAGTGCTGTCATGATCTTGTTCAGGGATTACTGCAGGAGTCATGATGGATATCATGACTCCTTTTTCGTTTTCTGATCTGCAGTGCTTTCTCTGCTGCATCTGTATTTATTGCGGGACATATAGGAGAAAACAGCGGTTCCGTGAAACGAAAAATTACCTGTTGACTTGTTTTTAAAATGAGAAGGGGAAAGAATATGTTTGTTAATACCTTCTGGGCGCTGGTACCGCCCATCCTTGCGATCGCACTTGCATTGATCACCAAAGAGGCCTACAGCTCTCTGTTTATCGGTGTTGTTCTGGGTGCGCTTTTTGTAACCGGTTTTCAGCCGGTAGCTACCGTTGATGCAATCATCAATGACGGTCTGGTTCCGGCGGTTTCCGACAATGCCGGAATCTTTATCTTCCTGGTAATTCTGGGAATTATCGTTGCTCTGATCAACCGTTCCGGCGGTTCCGCAGCGTTCGGACGCTGGGCAGAGAAACACATCAAGACAAAAACAGGTGCCTGCCTGGCTACCTTTGCTCTTGGTGTACTGATCTTTATCGATGACTATTTCAACTGCCTGACCGTTGGTTCTGTTATGCGTCCGGTTACCGACAGCCACAAGATCTCCCGCCAGAAACTGGCATATCTGATCGATGCTACAGCAGCTCCGATCTGTATGATCGCACCAATCTCTTCCTGGGCAGCAGCTGTTTCTTCTACTGCAGAAGGTCTGGATACCGGTATCAGCGGAATTCAGCTGTTTATTCAGGCGATTCCGTACAACTTCTATTCTCTGCTGACACTGATCTTCATCATTGTTATCACAGTCATGAACGTTGATTTTGGTACAATGGTAAAATATGAGGAGAAAGCAAAGGGTGGAGATCTCAGCGGACTTCCGCTTTCTGAAGAAGAGAAAGTAATCAATCCGAAGGGAAAACTGGCCGATCTGGTTATTCCGATCATTGTTTTGATCACTTTCTGTACCATTGGTATGGTTTATGTCGGCGGTTTCTTCGGAACCGATGCATGGGGCGGTACAGATAATGCCGGTAATTTCATTGGCGCATTCGGCAACACGGATGCATTTATCGGTCTTCCCTGGGGCGGCATCATCGCTCTTGTATTCACCGTTATTTATGTGGTTGCCCGTCGTGTACTTTCCTTTAAAGATGCTATGGATTGTGTAAAGACCGGTTTCTTCAACATGGTACCGCCGATCCTGATCCTGACTCTGGCAATTTCTCTGAAGAGCATGACCAGCTCTCTGGGTGCTGCCGAGTACATTCACGGAGTAATGGAAGGTGCTGCTTCCGGTCTGTACAGCATGCTGCCGGCCATCATCTTCCTGGTAGCCTGTGGTCTTGCATTTGCAACCGGTACTTCCTGGGGAACCTTCGGTATCCTCATTCCGATCGTTACTGCGATCTTCCCGGCAGATTCTACTCTGCTGATCATCGGTATCTCTGCATGCTGTGCCGGTGCAGTCTGCGGTGACCATTGTTCTCCGATCTCGGATACTACCATCATGGCATCCGCCGGTGCACAGTGTGATCATGTGACCCACGTGGCAACACAGCTTCCGTATGCAATGTTTGTAGCTGCCATCAGTTTTGTCAGCTTCATCATTGCCGGCTTTGTACAGAACCCGATCATCTGTCTGGTAATCGGCGTTGTTGTTATGATCGCAGCACTGTTCGTGATCCGCAAAAAAACAGCGGCTGCTGCCTGAAAAACTCTTTTTTCTGGCGGTAAGAAGCAAACGAACAGATAAATAAAAAATTGTATGTAAATGGCTGTTCTTCGGAACAGCCATTTTTGCCGGAAATCTGTCTCTGCATATAAGCAGATGGAACTTTTCGGCTGAGAGGAAGAGCGGCATCCATAAGGGTGCCGCCCTTCTTGACAGTGGGAACGAGAGAGCCTATCCTTTTGGTATAGCCATTTAAATGAAACGGGGAATTCCCTGACGGAGAGGAATCGTAGGCAGCAGACGTGAAAGTATTAAGGCATAAATTACATATAGACAGCATTACGCGTGTGATCACCGGCTCTCTCGGATTGATCCTGGTCTGCCTGATCCTGTTTCAGGTGCTGAACCGGCTGGCCGTCAGTGAGGGAACGAAAGGGCTCTGGTATCTTGCGGTAAACTGGTTTCATGTGGACAATATCAATATTCGGATCCTGAAGTCACTTTTGCAGAATCCGCTTTTTGTACTGCTGCTTCTGGCAGCACTTCTGGCAGAGGGGCTTCTTCTGTTCTGGGAGACGGCCGGTCTGATGATCTGTCTGGAGTATGCATATGAGCGCAAGGCAATACGTGCAGGCAGTATCCTGCAGGCTTTGTGGGTGCAGACGCGCCGTGTCATCAAACCGAAAAACTGGCCGGTCGTTCTGCTGGTGGGTATGGTGGTACCGCTGTTTAACCTGTACGACACCAGTTCCAGACTGGTAGGCTGGATGGTGCCGGAATATGTGGAGATCTTTTTCGCCGGTGCACTTCATCGCTTTATCATCGGGCTGATTCTGGTCGGTATCATCATTCTGATCACCATCCGCCTGTTTTTCTCCCTGTATTATTTTGTTCTGGAACAGAGGGAATTCAGGGAAGCGTATCGGCTGTCGCAGAATCTGATCCGGCAGCGTACATTTTTTACTCTGCTCTGCGTGATCGGCTGGCAGGCATTGAATAAGCTGGTATTGGAAGTGCTTCCGCGCTGCGTGCTGTGGATCGTATATCGGATGCAGAGAATGCTGGTCGGCGAGCTTTTCGGATTTGATATTGCTGCGGATTTTGTATATACCCGAATCACCATTCCCATAGTCAACAGTCTGGGAACCGCATTGTTCACGATCAGTATGCTGGCACTGGCATCCTATCTGTTTCATACCTTCAAGAAGGAACAGGGCGAAACGGAGATCGTGTTCTGCGATGAACCGGTGCAGGAATCAAGGGTTCGCAGGTGGAACCGGCGGGGACTGGCTGCGGTTTATGCGCTGCTGATGGTTTTTATTCTGGCAGCAACGCCCGGTCTGACCCTGGCGATGGGAGAGGAACCGGAAATTGAAGAGATTCTGGAAGATCCGGTTAAGGTTGCGGCACACCGCGGTTACATGGAGTTTTTTCCGGAAAATACCAATCCTGCCTTTTATGCGGTTGTGTTCAGTAAGGCGGCGGATTACATCGAACTGGATGTACATCCATCGGCAGACGGCGTACCGGTGGTGATCCATGATGCCAACACACTTCGGACTACCGGTTATGCGGCCAACATATCCAATCTGACTCTGGAGGAGATCAAGGAACTGGATGCGGGATCCTGGTTCGGAGAAGAATTTGCCGGTACAAAGATCCCGACATTGGAGGAAGTGCTGGAAAGCTACGGGGGCAGGATCGGATTTGTGATCGAGATCAAAAATCCGAAGCATAAAAAAGGGTTCGAGAAGAAAGTGGTCAAACTGATTCATAAGTACGGCAGTACGGAGAACTGTCTGATCCAGTCGCCGAATTATTCCTCACTGGTCAAAGTCAAGGAATATGATCCGGATCTGCAGTGCGGATGGATCATGCATTTTGCTTTCGGAACTTACTATGATCTGCCGTATGTGGATTTTTTCAGTGTGGAGCACACGTTTATCAATGCATCCATGGTGCGGGAGATCCATAACCGGGGCAAGCAGATCTTTGCCTGGACAGTCAATGATTCCCGGCAGGTGCAGGAACTTCTGGGAGATGGAGTCGACTGCATCATCAGCAACAAGCCGGGACTTATGAGCCGGATCATCGCCCGGAATCAGGGAAATCTGGATGCGTATATGAAGAGCTATCTGATGGATGCCTTCTACCTGGATTACCTGCTGAAGGAGGAATCGGATGTGCGGCCGATGGGTATGGATGTGACGTCGTAAAGTGTGATGAGTCTTCGGTGCAGGACTGCGGCTGTTTGTCCGGAAGACGAGCAGTTAACATCGTGTGAAATATTCTTTGAAGTTTGTATAGTAAGCGAAACGAAGAAATGCACAAAATATGCCCTTTACTTTTGGGCTTTCAGACGAGTATAATATCGATTGACTTGTTTGGAAGGAGGTTTTGTTATGCCAAAAGATCCGGCAATGCTGTTAAGCTACGTTAACACTCAGCTGCGCGATCATTTCAGTTCTCTGGAGGCTTTCTGTGAGGACAAGGGCGTGCAGAAAAGGGAGATCATGACGAAACTGGCAGCCATCAGTTATTTCTACGATCCGACAAGCAACCAGTTCAAGTGAACATAAGGGTGCGGGTAAAAAGCCGCTGTGTACAGGTTTGTTGTATGCAGCGGCTTTTTGCGTTATACTGAAGAGACTGCTGAACGGCAGAAATATGTCCGGGGAAAATGCGGATAGCGGAGTTCGAAGCGGATCTGCATGCGGTGCAGCGGTCCGGGAGACTGGCACCAGGAACAGGACTGGCAGCGGAGGAGAAAGGTATGGGTGCATACGAAAGCTTTGCTTCTGTATATGATATGTTTATGGATAATATTGATTATCCGGCCTGGAGCGAATATCTCACAGGCTTATTAAAAAAATACGGAGTCAGCGACGGACTGGTCTGTGAGCTGGGCTGCGGTACCGGTAATATGACAGAGCTTCTGGCGGAAGCCGGCTATGATATGATCGGCATCGACCTGTCGGTGGAGATGCTGGAAGAAGCGCTGGAGAAAAAATACGAATCCGGTCATGATATCCTGTATCTGAATCAGGATATGCGCGAATTTGAACTGTACGGAACGGTACGGGCAATCGTCAGCGTCTGTGACAGTATGAATTATCTGCTGGAGGAGAAGGATCTGCTGCAGGTTCTGAAACTGGCAAACAATTATCTGGATCCGGGCGGTGTGTTTATCTTCGATATGAATACGGAGGCCCGTTATAAGGGAATCGGCGATTCGGTGATCGCAGAAAACCGGGAGGACGGCAGTTTTATCTGGGAGAACTCCTATGATGAAGAGAAGAAGCTGAATCAGTATGTCGTGACACTGTTTCTGCCGGAAGAACCTTACGAGGATGAGGACGAAGAGGAAATGGGAGTTCCCTGCCGGCGCTTCGAGGAGGTGCATCTGCAGAAGGTCTATGATGTGGACACCATCCGCCGTCTGGTGGAGGAGGCCGGCATGATCTTCGAGGGCGTGTATGAGGCATTTACCGATCATGCACCGGATGAAAGATCCGATAAGATCTATGTGATCGCACGGGAAAAAGGGAAGTAAGTATACTTGCGTATGCCTGCATGCGGAAGGTGCAGCTTCGTGCTCCGCGCTGGGCCTCGTTTGCGGCTCGGTTCGCACGGCTGATTCGCTGCCATTCGCGCAAACTCGCGCGTAATCTTTTTCTGAGAAAAATATATTTTTTATATACGCGCTCAAACAGTGCGCTCGGTGGCAGCTGCCTGGTGCAAACCTCGCGACGCAAGCCTCGGCAGGCTGCGTGCGCCGAAGCTGCACCTCCCGCATGCTGCGCTGCATCTGGACTAATAAATGAAGAAATATGAGATGAGGAATAGAAATGGAGAACAAAGAATTTACAGGTGATTATATTGTGCGTGCCATCGCAGCTGATGGTATGATTCGTGCGTTTGCGGCAACGACCAGAGAACTGGTGGAGACGGCAAGAGTAAAACATGGAACCAGTCCGGTTTGCACGGCGGCTTTGGGTCGTCTGCTGACTGCCGGAAGTATGATGGGAACTATGCTGAAGGGTGATGGTGATCTGCTGACACTGACCGTTCGCGGAGACGGACCGATGCAGGGCGTATCGGTTACCGCTGATGCGAAGGGACGTGTGAAAGGCTTCGTGTATAACCCGGATGTATGGAATAAGGAAAAACGCCCGGGCAAACTGGATGTGGGCGGTGCTGTCGGACAGGGTACACTGACAGTTGTTCGTGACCAGGATTTCGGTGAACCGTACTCCAGTCAGGTACAGCTGGTGAACGGCGAGATCGGAGAGGATCTGACAAGTTATTTTGCCACCAGTGAGCAGATCCCGTCCGGTGTAGGTCTGGGTGTACTGGTAAACACCGATCAGACCGTAGCACAGGCAGGCGGATTTATCGTACAGCTGATGCCGGGATTCTCTGATGAGGTTCTGGACAAGCTGGAAGACCGTCTGCTGTCCGTGCATTCGGTTACCGAGCTTCTGGAAAAGGGAATGACACCGGAGGAGATCCTGGAGATGCTTCTGGGAGATATGGATCTGGAATTTACTGATAAGATTCCGGCTGAATTCTACTGCAACTGCAGCAAGGAACGGGTAGCCCGTGTGCTGATCAGTCTCGGAAGCAAGGAACTGAAGAGTATGATCGAAGAAGGAAAAGATGAGGAAGTCGTATGTCAGCACTGTAATCGGAAATATACATTTACCGTGGATGAGCTGCAGACGATCCTTATGCAGGCACGTGCGGCCAGAATGCAGAATCTGGGAATTCTTTCCGCAGAGGATATGCAGGAGATGAAAGAAAATCAGTAAGGGAAAAGGATCTGCCGCACTTTCACAAGGTAAGCTGTGAGAGTGCGGCGTTTTTTGCTTTTACTAATTGTAAAGATTCGGTATTCACAGTTGCAGCTGCGAATATTGTGCAAATGCCGTGAGCAGGTGCTCTGAGGCCGCCGGCACTTAGCGATTACGATGAGCACTTTCCACGATGGAGCTTTTAGCGATCAACGTGGATTAGTGCGACGTATGCATCGCACTTAGCGAAGCCAAGAGTAGCGATGGCTGAGGTTAGTAAGATGCAAGCCAAGTGAAACGCCGGCTGAGCTTAGTACCGCTGCGAGACGAAGGCAGCGAGAGAGTGCCTGCGATGGCATTGCACAATGTTTGCAGCGAACGGGATACTTCGAAAGGAAGTTAAAGATGTCATTACGATTTGCAGCCGGCAGCAGCGGCGCGGGAAAATCTTATAAAATATACAAAGAACTGATCGAGGAATCCCGGAAGTATCCGGAGAAACAGTATCTGGTCATCGTACCGGATCAGTTTACCATGCAGACACAAAAGGAACTGGTGGATATGCATCCGGAGCATGGCATGCTCAATCTGGATGTTCTGAGTTTCACCCGTCTGGCCTGGCGTGTTTTTGAGGAAGTGGGCGGCAATACGCTGCCGGTTCTGGAGGAAACGGGAAAAAGTCTGATCATTCAGAAAGTGGTGGCAGCACATAAAAAGGAACTGCAGCTTCTGGGGCGTACCATGTCCCGGCAGGGAGCGATCGCCGAGATGAAGTCGCTGATCTCCGAACTGCTGCAGTACCGGGTGCGGCCGGCGGATATGGAAGCCTGGATCACGGAACAGAAGGGAAGCCGTCTGGGGCGGAAACTGGCGGATGTGCAGACGATCTATGCCGGTTTTGAGGCGTATCTGGAGGATCATTATCTGACAGCAGAGGAGCTTCCGGAGCTTCTGTGCAGCGTGATCGGAGAGTCTGCCCTGGTTCGGGACAGTGTGATCGTACTGGATGGTTTTACTGGTTTTACACCGGTGCAGAATCAGGTGGTTCGGGAGCTGCTGCGACTGTCGGAGCGGCTGACGGTCGTGGTGACGATCGATCCGGCGGAGGAGCTGTTCCGGAGAGACGGCATGCACAGGCTGTTTCATATGAGTCACGAGATGGTGCATACCGTTATGGAGCTGGCCCGTGAGACACATACGGAGGTGGAGCCGGTATGGCGGATCGAAGCCGGGGAAAAGAGCCGTTTTTCCGGCAGTCCGGCACTGGCCTTCCTGGAGCAGAATCTGTTCCGGTATAAGACGAATACCTATGAGACTTTGCCGGAGGAGATCCGGATCACGGAAGCCGCATCGCCGGCGGAGGAACTGCGGGGAGCGGCACAGGAGATCTGCCGACTGGTTCGGGAGAAAAAATACCATTACAGGGATATTGCCATCGTAACCGGTGATATGGATACCTATGGAGAAGAGGCCGAGAAGGTGCTGACGGCCTGCGGAATTCCGGTCTTTCTGGATCGGAAGAAGCCGGTGCTGACCAATCCGATGGTGGAATTTATACGGTCGGCGCTGGACATGGTCGTGCAGCGGTATTCCTATGACAGCGTATTCCGCTTTCTGCGAAGCGGTCTGACCGGTTTTTCGCTGCAGGAGGTCGATGAGATGGAGACCTACTGCCGGGCGCTGGGAATCCGCGGAAGAAAGCAGTATGAAGAGACCTGGGTCCGCTGCTTCAAGGGCATGGATCCGGAAAAGCTGCTCTATTATCAGGAGCTGCAGAAGCGTTTTCTGGATATGACGACCGCCTTTCATGAAGGGCTGCAGGCACGGAAGGCAACGGCAGCCGGCAGGACGGAGGTTCTGTATTATTTTCTGACGCAGAACCGGATCCAGGAGCAGGTGGAGAACTATCGAACCTACTTCGCCGGGAAGGGACAGCCGGTCAGAGAAAAGGAATATGCACAGATCTACGAAGCTGTCATCGATCTGCTGGACAAAACGGTGGAGCTTCTGGGCGAAGAGAAGATGGGAACGGCAGAATATGCAGAGATCCTGGATGCCGGTTTCCGTGAGATGGCTATCGGTCTGGTTCCTCCGGGAGAGGATCAGATCATGATCGGAGATATCGAGCGTACCCGTTTGAAAAAGATCCGTGTGCAGTTTTTTGTCGGGATCAATGAGGGAAATGTGCCGAAGAAAGCCGGCGGCAGGGGCATTCTGTCGGAGTTTGACAGGGAAAATATCAAGAGCAGCGGAAAAGAGCTGTCTCCCACGGCAAGAGAAGAGATGTACCGGCAGCGTTTTTATCTGTATCTGAACATGACGAAACCGTCGGACCGCCTGTATGTTTCCTACAGCCGGACCGATGCGGCCGGTGGGGCACAGCTGCCTTCCTATCTGATCGGTACGATCCGAAAGCTGTTTCCGAAGCTGGAGATCCGGACGCTGGAACATACAGAAACGGTTCTGGATCGTCTGGAGACACCGGAGGGAAGAGAGGATTTTCTGCTGGAGGGAATACGGAATACGGCGGATGCAGAACCGCAGCCGGAGCTCCGGGAACTGGTGCAGCATCTGCTGCAGACACCGGAAGGTGCAGCACGTATCCGCAGGCTGTTTACAGCAGCCCTGACCCGCAATCGGGAAGGTCAGATCGGCGAACGGCTTGCAAGAAAACTGTATGGGGATACCCTCTATGCATCGGTATCCCGTCTGGAAAATTTTTCAGGCTGTGCCTTCAAGCATTTTCTGGATTACGGTCTGCGTCTGCAGGAGAGGGAAGAGTATACGTTCACACCGGCGGATTTCGGATCGATCATGCATGAAGCACTGGAACGCTATTCGAAAAATGTCAGAAAAGAGCGTCTGAACTGGGGCGAAGTATCCGAAAAGGATCGAAACCGGCTGGCGGATCAGGCGCTGGATGAGGTAGTCTACGGTTTCCACAATACCATTCTGGCGAGCACGAACCGGAACCGTCATATGATCGAACGGATCCGGCAGATCCTGCGGCGTACCGTATGGGCGCTGGAAATGCAGATCCGGCAGGGAGAATTCCGTCCTTCGGATTTTGAGTTTGTATTCAGGGAGTCCGATCCGCAGAAGAGCACCAGTTTTTCGCTGGCAGGCGGAAGGAAGGTCTGCCTGAACGGTGTGATCGACCGGCTGGATGCATGCGTCCGGGACGGCAAACGCTATATCAAGATCATTGACTACAAGACCGGTAAGAAAACACTGGATCTGAACCAGCTGTATGCCGGCATGCAGCTGCAGCTGGTGGTATATATGAATGCTGCTCTGGAACGGGAGCAGAAGGAGCATCCGGACGAGCTGGCGGAGCCGGCGGGAATCTTCTACTATCATATCGAAGATCCGCTGGTGGAGGCGGATGCATCGGATAAGAGTACGGAGGAGCAGATCCTGGAATTGCTGCGGCCGACCGGAAGGGTACGGTCGGAAAAGGAGATCCTGCAGCTGCTGGACCGGGATCTGGAGGGCGGTGTACGTTCCCGGGTCATTCCGGTAAAACTGAACAAAGACGGAACGCCGGACCGCTATTCTCAGGTGGCTGGTGAGGAGGAGTTTCAGACGATCCGGAACTATGCGATGCTGAAGACACGGCAGATCTGCAATTCCATTGCGGAAGGCAATGTACAGGCACTGCCGGCGGTACAGGCGGATATGAAGAGCACGGCCTGCGACTGGTGCGGCTATCGGGGCATCTGCGGCTTCGAGGAAAATATTCCGGGATTTGTATACCGGAAGCTGGAGAAAAGAGCGGAAGATGACCTGCTGAACCGCATGCGGAAGGAACTGGGCGATGCGGCAGGAAAAGAGGAAGACGGCACGGATATGGATTCCGATGCGGATGAGCGGAAAGGAGGCAGATAACGGATGGGAGTATCATGGACAGACGAACAGCAGCTGGTTATTGACAGCCGCCGGCACAATCTGCTTGTTTCCGCGGCGGCCGGTTCCGGAAAAACAGCGGTACTGGTTGAACGTATTCTGCAGATGGTCACCGATCCGGTTCATCCGGTGGATATTGACCGGCTGCTGATCGTAACCTTTACCAGAGCAGCCGCCGGTGAGATGCGGGAGAGAATCGGAAAAGCATTGGAGAAGCGGCTGGAGGAAAATCCCGAGGATGAGCATCTGCAGCAGCAGGGGGTATTGCTGCACCATGCGCAGATCACCACCATCGACGGATTCTGTACCTATGTGATCCAGAATTATTTTCACCAGATCGGGATCGATCCGGGCTATCGGATCATGGAAGACGGTGAGGAACGGCTTCTGCGGGCAGCGGTTCTGGAAGAGATGCTGGAAGAGGAGTACACCCGGGCAGCGGAGGAAGCGGGTTCAGTTTCCGGAGATTCAGATGTTTCAGGTTTTTCGGAGGAAGCGGTTTCCGGGTCCGGAGATTCGGGCACTTCAAGCCTTTCGGAGGAGGCACTTTTCGGCAATGCGAATGATCCGGAGGCAGAGGGAACAGAAGCATTTCTGCAGAATGGTTCTCCGGAAGAGAAGAAAACGGGAAAGCCGGGCGGCATCCGCTTCACGGATTTTGTGGATGCCTATGCGAACGGCCGGAACGACCGGAAGCTGGAGGAGATGATCCTCCGGATCTATACCTTTGCCATGAGTGACCCCTATCCGGATGCCTGGCTGGAACGCTGCATTGATAATTTTCGGATCGGATCCGGGGAAGAACTGCTGCAGACTTCCTGGATGCGGGAGATCACGGCGGATATGCGTCTGCGGGTCAAAGAAGCGGCTGCGAACGCCCGGAAACTGGTACAGAGAGCAGAAGAGACAGACGGCTGCGAGATCTGTGTACCGGTTCTGCAGGGGGATCTGGAGCAGCTGGAACAGCTGGCACAGCTGCAGGAATATGATGAGCTGCAGAGGGGAATTGAAGCCATCAGCTGGGCAAAGTGGAAAGGAACGGCTGCCGGCGAGAAAAAGCAGTTTTCACCGGAGGAGCTGACGCGGATCAAGGCGGAGCGTGATAAGCTGAAGAACGTTCGTGACAAGCAGATCAAACCGGCAGTCGATGCGCTGAGCAAGGATCCGGCTTACAGCATGGATCCGGAGTCGATCTGTGAGGAAATGACGGAGCTCCTGCCGTATATGCAGGAACTGGTCCGTCTGGTGCGGCATTTCCGGGATGCCTTTGCCGATGCCAAACGAAAGAAAAATCTGGCGGATTTTTCCGATCTGGAGCATTATGCTCTGGAGATCCTGGTGACACGGGAGGAAGACGGTACGCTCGTTCGAACGGAGGCTGCCAAAGAGCTGGCGCAGCGTTTTGAAGAGGTCATGATCGACGAATACCAGGACAGCAACTATCTGCAGGAGGCGATCCTGACAGCCGTATCCCGGAATGCGGACGGCGAATACAACCGGTTCATGGTCGGTGATATGAAGCAGTCGATCTACGGCTTCCGTATGGCGCGGCCGGATCTGTTTCTGGAAAAACATGACAGCTATGCCAATATAACCCGGAAAGAAATGCGGGAAGCGGCAGAGTCGGCAAAAGAGATCCGTATCGATCTGTCCAGAAACTTTCGAAGCCGGAAGGAGGTTCTGGCTTCCGTGAATGCTTTTTTTGCACGGCTGATGATCCCGGAGGTCGGCGGTATCACCTATGATGATGCAGCCGCATTGCATCCGGGAGCGGATTATCCCGATGCGGAAGATCCGGATATGCCGAAAACAGAGCTCCTGCTTCTGAATAAGGAGGATGAGGGCTTCGATGAAGACCGGAGCCGCGCGGCCATGGAAGAGGCGGAAGCCTTGATGATCGCCGGAAGGATCCGGGAGCTGAAGCGGACCGGAAAGGTATGGGACCGGGCTGCTGATGCCTGGCGTCCGCTGGAATACCGGGACTGTGTGATCCTGCTGCGGTCGGCATCCACAGCGGCGGATACGTATACGAAGGTTCTGCAGGCGGAAGGAATTCCTGCCAATGCAACGTCGCGTACCGGCTATTTTTCTGCGCTGGAAGTGGTGACGGTATTGAATATGCTGCGGATCCTGGATAATCCGATGCAGGATATTCCGTTTACGGCCGTTCTGCGGTCGCCGATCGTGGGTCTGACGGATAAAGAACTGGCGGAGATCCGGATCGCAGGCGAGAAGCTGCCCATGTACCGGGCGGCTGCGGCCTATGCAGAAAAATATGCAGGAGAAGGCGGGGGAAAACGTGCAGAAGAAGGTGCAGAAGCAGAAGTAGAAGCAGGGGCAGGAGCAGACGCAGGTAAGGGAGAAAATGCAGGGGATCCGGTTCTTGCCGGAAAGCTGCAGTCGTTCTTTGCTGTCTGTGAGGAACTGCGCAGCTGTGCGGTCTATACGCCTGTTCATGCACTGATCGAGATGATCCTGCAGAAGACCGGGTACGGTTCCTATGCGGCAGCAATGCCGGCAGGAGCAAAGCGGGCAGCCAACCTGGAGATGCTCAAGGAAAAGGCAATCGCCTATGAGAAGACCAGCTATCACGGACTGTTTAATTTTATCCGCTATATCGAGCTTCTGGAGAAATATGAGGTGGATTACGGGGAAGTCAACCTTTTCGGTGAAGAGGAGAACATCGTCCGGATCATGACGATCCACAAGAGCAAAGGACTGGAATTCCCGGTGGTATTTGCTGCCGGACTGGGAAAGCAGTTCAACAAGATGGATCAGCGAAATGCGACAGCCATGCATGCGGCATTGGGCATCGGCATCGAGAAGATCGATCTGGAGCGAAGGACCAGAAAATCCACATTTTATCAAAAGGCGATCCAGAAGAGGATCGAAAGAGATAACTACAGCGAGGAGCTTCGTGTGCTGTATGTGGCACTGACCCGTGCAAAAGAGAAGCTGATCCTGACAGGTACAGTAGGAAAAGAGGAGAAAATTGCCGAGGCGCAGAGTCTGCAGGAGGTGCAGGGAGAGTCGCTTATTCCGCTGGAACCGCTTTCCTATGCAAGGATCATGGCTGCCAGAAGTTTTCTGGACTGGATCCTGGAGGCACTTCCCGGAAGGGCATTGACAGCACTTCGGGTAATCGATGCGGAAGCACTGGCAAAGGATACGATGCAGGAAAGTATGCGGCAGGGAGAAATTCTCGCAGATCTGCTGCAGCCATCGGCCGGTTTAACAGAGCAGACGGGCTGCGTCGCATCGGAGATCCGGGAATTTCTGGAAAAACAGGAGAGCTTTGTGTATCCGCACAGCCGGGCAGCAGAGCTTCCGGCCAAGATGACCGTATCGGAGATCAAAAAGGCATCCATGGAAGCGCAGGAGGAAGAAATCGGAGAACGTCTGTATCCGGAGGAAACACTGGTGCCCTATGTGCCTTCCTTCATTGAGGAGAAGAACGAGGATCTTGCCGGCGGAGCGGCCAGAGGTACGATCTATCACCATGTTTTTGCCTGCCTGGAGTATGCCGTACTTCCGAAGCTTTCACAGGAAAAAGAGGAGAAAGAAACGGCAGCAGAACTGCGAGCGGCAGTGAGCAGGGAGATCGACCGCATGAAGAAGCGCGGCCTGCTGAAGCCGGCGGAGGACAGATGTCTGAAAAAGTCGGATTTTGTTCGTTTCCTTCGTTCGGACATCGGAAAGCGGATGAAAGCAGCTGCCGATGCAGGAAAACTGCGCCGTGAACAGCCCTTTGTTATCGACATTTCGGCAAAAGATATTGACAGTTCCTGGCCGGAGGGAGAAAATATTCTGGTGCAGGGAACAATTGACGCATATTTTGAGGAAAATGGTTCCTATGTGATCGTGGATTACAAGACAGACCGTGTACAGACCGCAGACGGCAGTGATCTGGCAGCATTGTATAAGAAGCAGCTGCAGTATTACAGGCTTGCCCTGCAGCGGATCACGGGAAGAACGGTATCCGAGATGTGGATCTACTCCGTCCGATTGGGAAAAAGTATCCGGATCGAGGAGGAAGAAGCATAAAAATGGAATAAGTGAGGTAAGAAACTATGATCAATACTACGATGGAAATGCTTGGTAAAGCACCGTCCAAGATCCGTGAGATCTTTGAATACGGAAATAAGAGAAAAGCAGAGGTTGGAGCTGAGAATGTTTTTGATTTCAGTATCGGTAATCCGAGTGTTCCGGCACCGGCATCGGTAAAGGAAGCGTATCTGGATCTGCTGGAGAAGGAAAATGACGTGTATCTGCACGGCTATACATCCGCAGCCGGCGATCTGAAGATGCGGACTGCTATTGCCGAGGATCTGAACAAACGCTTCGGTACCGCTTTTCGTCCGTCCAATCTGTATATTACCTGCGGTGCGGCAGCATCCCTGAAGATCTCCATTACCGCATTGTTTACCGAGGGTGATGAGTTTATTACTTTCACACCGTTTTTCCCGGAATACCGTGTATTTGTAGAGACGGCAGGGGCAAAGCTGATTGCAGTCGCTTCCGATCCGGATACCTTCCAGATCGATTTTGAGAAACTGGAAGCGGCTTTGAATGCTTCTACAAAAGCGCTGATCGTCAATACGCCGAACAACCCGTCCGGTGTTGTATTTACCGAGGAATCCATTGTGAAGCTGGCTGCTCTTCTGGAGAAGAAGGAAGAGGAGTACGGCCATCCGATCTATATCATTACCGACGAGCCCTATCGTGAACTGGTATATGATGACGGCGTAGTGGTTCCGTATATGACCAGATATTACAAGGATACCATCGTCTGCTATTCCTACAGCAAGTCCCTGTCCCTTCCGGGTGAGCGTATCGGCTATATTCTTGTTCCGGATGAGGCTGCGGATGCCGGTGATCTGTATGCGGCAGTATGCGGTGCAGGCCGTGCTCTCGGCTATGTATGTGCACCGAGTCTTGCACAGCATGTGATCGAGCGCTGCGTTGGTCAGGTTTCCGATCTTTCCGTATACAAGACCAACCGTGACCTGCTGTACAACAGCCTGACGGAGTACGGCTTTACCTGCGTACATCCGGACGGTGCCTTCTATCTCTTTGTGAAGGCCATGGAAGAGGATGCAGCCGCATTCTGTGAGAAGGCAAAGGAATTTGATCTTCTTCTGGTTCCGGCTGACAGTTTCGGAACACCGGGCTATGTGCGTATCGCGTATTGTGTAACAACGGAAATGATCCAGAGAAGCCTTCCGTCCTTCAAAAAACTGGCAGAGGCTTACGGAAAATAAAAATCGGAACAGGTGCTTCCGACTAAGATAAAGAGGCTGCAGAGGCAGATGCAAATTTGCGTTTTCTTCTGCAGCCTTTTTGTATAAGTTGTTCGAAAAACTTTAAAGGAAAAATGCACAAAAAATTGTAAAATCTTGTTCGCATTCCCAAATTCCGTGTTCGGGTTATTTTGAGTTATCAAGATGTTATCAACACTGAAAAATGTTGAAAAACAGCGGATTTTCGAGTTATCAACGAAGTTATCCACATTATCAACATAAAAGTTATCCAAAAACCCTGAGTTACATAACTCGGAAGAGCGAACGGGCGTTTTGTTTAGATTTACTAAATCGTAACAATTCTGCAAAATGTGGATAAAAAAACTTGACTTTTTCGATGTGGGACAATTGAAAGTACCATGGTTGAATTGTGCGCCGAAAGTATAAATTATCTGACAACAAAGAGAATTGTGTAATATATGAAAAGCCTGTTTGCTTCTCTGGTTTTTCCTGTTGTTTATGCCGGTAAAGGGCTTTCGCAGAAGAAAAAATTTTGCTATAGTATAGCCGATATGAGGTGAGCCTCCGGCGGGGATCCGGATCCTGCTCCAAAGGATGCCTGCGGTGCGAGACGGGTCTGCTTCTTCTGCTTATTGAAGCGGGGAGAACCCCGGCCGAGGTGTATCAGACAGAAAAGAACAGATGAGGAAAAACGATGAGACTTAGAAATATACCGGGATCCGTAGAGGTCATTCAGAACAGCGGCTATGTGGTGCAGGATCCGGAAGAAAAAAGAGGAAAATGGGCAGAAGTATTCGGGAATGAGAATCCCTTATATATCGAGATCGGCATGGGAAAAGGACGGTTCCTGATGGATATGGCAGAGGCACATCCGGACTGCAATTTTGTCGGCATCGAAATGTATGACAGTGTTCTGTTCCGCGGTGTACAGAAGGCCGAGATGCGGGAGGCGAGAAGGAAGGCAATCGCGGAAGGAAAAGATCCGGAAGGTATTATGCCGATTCCGGCAAAGAATCCAAACCGGCCGGCCAGGGAAGAAAACTGCAACTTCCGTTTCCTGCGCATGGATGCCAGAGATCTGGAAAATGTATTCGCTGAAAAAGAGATCGACGGCATTTATCTGAATTTTTCCGATCCGTGGCCGAAGGATCGTCATGCGAACCGCCGCCTGACATCCCGGGCATTTCTGAAACGCTATGTGCCGGTGCTGAAAACGGGTGCAAAGGTGGAATTCAAAACAGATAACCGGGAGCTCTTTGATTTTTCGTTGGAGGAAGTCAAAGAAGCCGGCTGGACACTGGAAGCCTTCACCTACGATCTGCATCATAACGAAGAGATGAACCGCGGAAACATTATGACCGAATATGAGGAAAAGTTCTCCTCACAGGGAAATCCCATCAATAAACTGATCGCCAGACCGTAAGCTGGTGGATCATGGATCCGAGTCAGTGAAGGCTGACCCGGATCTCCTCAAGGGGAATATGTGTAATTCTAAAAAAAATAAAAAAAGTGCTTGCAATTCTATAGGTACTGGCATATAATACATTTTGTTGTGAGGCACAACACTTACAACACAACTTAAGAACGCGCCTTTAGCTCAGTTGGTAGAGCAGTAGACTCTTAATCTATTTGTCCGGGGTTCGAGTCCCCGAAGGCGCACGAAAACGCTGTTTTTGGTGCGCAAGGCACTGGGGACGGCGTTTTGTGTTTTCAGAGAGCAGTGTAGAAAATGTTCTCAGAGAGCGGTGCAGAAAAAGAAAAGGTTCATTGCGCGCATGCTAGCATGCAGAAGCAATGGACCTTTTCTTTTTCTATAGCGCGACAGCGCTACATCGAGCAGCTTGAGCTGCGAGATGGCACCGCTCTCGTGGGTGCGCGCATGCTAGCATGCAGAAGCAATGGACCTTTTCTTTTTCTATAGCGCGAC
>JAUNAK010000011.1:0-13061 GCA_030527665.1 Eubacteriales bacterium | reverse complement strand
GCTACATCGAGCAGCTTGAGCTGCGAGATGGCACCGCTCTCGTGGGTGCGCGCATACCTGGATATACTATTGAGAAATAAAATATAGTGAAAAGGCTAGGAAATGGCAGGTGCCCATGGTATACTTGCTTCACGGAAAGTCAGATGCATTAAAGGCGGTCTATCCTCCATTTATCGGAGGGGCTAACCCTCTGGTCATAAGAAAGGGGGGCGATGCCAATGTACGTTACATATCCGGATTTAATTCAGATAGGTATCTTCATTGTTGCTCTTGTAGGTCTTTGTTATACGATCTTCAAGAGAAAAAAATAGCCGCCACTACTCGCAATAGTGACGGCTGTTTATAAGTAACAGCTAATTACTTTTGAGGGCAGACCGTGTATCGGGCATTCCCTTTGTTTATTATAATATAGCACAATCAGAAACCTTCAGCAAGGACAATGGCGATACTTATACGCAACCTTAGACACAAATAGATGTATTCGATGCTGAATCGTATAGATGGTTTTATTTATATTTACTTCTCTCCAGCCACTTCTGGTCGATCTTCTTCAATTCATTTCCAAAGCGGATATGCAGCCGTACGGATCCCTGCAGCTGTTCTACCGCCTCTATGATACCCTCTCCGAATTTCGGATGAACGGCTGTGTCACCGATCTGATAACGGATCTCCCGGTTTTTCTGATCCTCCGCCTCTTTTTTGCGATGGGCGATGTCCAGAAGAGCGGTGTGCTTGTTTTTCCAGGGGTTTTTGAGTGCTTTGTCATAATCATGACTGCGGGTGCCTTCATTCTTGTGGTAATGTTCCGTAGGAGCGGCACCGATCAGAGAACAGCAGTATTTCCAGGCACTTCCGTGCAGTCCCGGCTGCCATTGGTGTTCTTTCGGAATATCGATATGAAACTGCATATAATGGGCATATTCATGCTTATACAGATCCAGTTTGTCCTGTCTGTGGAGAGAACCTGTTTCCAGATAGCCGATGAACAGAAGGGAAAAGCGGAAATGTTCCGGCTTTCCGTTTATGGCCGGTGCAATAGGCACCAAGCTGCTCGGTATCCATGGTGAATTCGATCGGGACATCTGCACCATACAGATGCCATTGCTTATCCAGTTCACTGTATACTTTGCGGATCTCCAGTCGCAGATAGGGAATCTCGTCTTGTAAACGCCGTTTCAGGTCGGCGGTGATAGTCGGGGGCATTTGATAACCTCGTTTCTTTTTTATTGATCGTTTTTAATGATCGCCATAATAGTAGCGGCAGGCTAAGATATAGATATTGTCTTCGTCGATTTTATAGATCAGGCGGTCTTTGTCATTTATTCTTCGACTCCAGAATCCTGACAGATTTCCGAGAAGCGGTTCCGGTTTGCCTATGCCTTCATTACCATTTCTGCAGATGTCTTCAATTAAGCGATTTATTTTTCGCAATGTCTTACGATCTTCTGTCTGCCAGCAGGTATAATCCTGCCATCCGTTATCTGTGAAAATCTTATTCATCGGCATCTACCGTAATAAGTTCCTGTTTGGAAAAATGACCTTTTTCAAGCTGTGCTTTGGATTCCATGAGCCAGTTGAAATTCGATTTATTTCCAAGTACATGGATGTTTTCCATCAGATTGTTATAAGTTTCCTCTGAAAGCATTACTATATTTTTATTATTTTTTCTGGTGACGATCATAGTTTCATAATCATCAGTCACCCGATCCATGTATGTTTTCATATTGTCCCGAAGATTTGTATAATTGACTGCAAGCATTTCAGATTCTCCTTTCAATAGTTTTCGAATCACATACAACACGTACGGTTTTCTGTACGTTTATTTTAGCGTACGATATTCTGTACGTCAAGCGTGAGAATATGGTTAGGAAAGCATTTTACCTTGAAATATTCCCCCGGTTTGGTATACTTTTTACTGGAAAAAATTCTGCTTACTTATATTAAGGAGAAAAAAGAATGACAGAAATCAAAGCATACAGAGGTCATATTCGTAACTGGGAAGCTCTGATGGCAGAGCTGGAGATCACAGGACCGCTTTCCCGAGAGGAAAGAGAGAATGCGATTCTGATCAAGGCATATGAGAAGTGGGGCGTGGAAATGGCCGATCATTTCTACGGCATGTTTGCGTTTGCCCTTTATGATGAAGAAAAGGACAGAATCTTTGCCTGCCGTGACCAGTTCGGAACAAAACCTTTCTATTATTATGTAACTGCTGACGGCAATCTGCTCTTCGGAACGATGATCCGTGATATTCTGGGTCAGCCGGGCTTCGTGAAGGAGCTGAACGAAGAGATGCTGCAGATCTATATGAGCCTGACCTATGTGGCTGGCGAGGACACCTTCTTCAAGGGACTGAAGAAGCTGCTTCCGGGCCGTTATCTGATCTGGGAGAAGGGCGAACTGCAGATCACCCGTTACTGGAGACCGGAGTTCCATCCGGATGAAAGCAAGTCCCTGGAAGACTGGGCAGATGAGATCCATGAGACACTGAAGACGATCGTTCCGGAAGTAAAAACGGCTGATGAGAAGGCATTCTCCTTCCTGTCCGGCGGTGTGGATTCCTCCTATGTGCTGGCAATGACCGATGCAGAGGCTGCTGCCTGCTGCGGATATGAGAATCCGAAATTCGACGAGTCTCCGCTGGCGGAGGAAACCGCAAAATTCCTCGGAAGAAGATTTTCCAAACGTGAGGTACAGCCGGAGGAATACTTCGATATCGTACCGTACGTTATGTACAATATGGAGCAGCCGCTGGGTGATGCTTCTGCGATCGTGTTTACACTGGGCTGCCAGGCAGCTGTTAAGGAAGCACCGATCTGCTATTCCGGTGAAGGCTCAGATGAGTTCTTCGGCGGCTACAATATGTACCGCAATGCCGAGCGCTACGGCGACAATCTGAAGACCTTCTATGTCGGCAATACCAACATCATGAAGGAAGATGACAAAAAGCGTATTCTGAAGCATTATGATCCGGAGGTTCTGCCGATCAACCTGGTGAAGAGCATTTACGAGGAGAACGAAGGACTGGATCCGCTTTCCAAGATGTCGGATGTGGATATTCAGATCTGGCTGGAGGGCGATATCTACCTGAATGTAGACAAGATGAGTACGGCCTGTGGTCTGGAGATCCGTATGCCGCTGACCGACCGCCGTATTTTTGATATCGCATCCCGCATGCCTTCCAGATATAAGGTGAATGCGGAGCAGAACAAAGTGGCATTCCGTACTGCGGCAGCCAAGGTCCTTCCGGAGGAAGTGGCATTCAGAAAGAAACTGGGCTTCATCGTTCCGATCCGTATCTGGATGGCGGATGAACGCTACAACCAGCATGTACATGCGATGTTCCGCAGTGAGGCTGCTGAGAAATTCTTCAATGTAGATGAGATCAATCACATCTTTGAAGAGTATCAGGGCGGAAACTCCGATCTGTGGAGACAGATCTGGACGATCTATACCTTCCTGGTATGGTATGACGAATATTTTGTAAAACGATAAACAGGTGCTGTCCGGCAGTGCTTACGAACCGGCTGCATGGATAGATCTGAAAAAAGCATGTGCTGTCCGTCGGAATCTGCGCGTACGAAGTATGGAAAGAGCCGACAGTCAGAAAAAACATGAGTGGAATTGCCCCGCCGGAAAAGCGGGGCAATTCTATGCCTGTACAAAAACAAAGGAGAACGATTTTATGA
The DNA here is from genome assembly GCA_030527665.1 of Eubacteriales bacterium. Classification (GTDB taxonomy): domain Bacteria; phylum Bacillota; class Clostridia; order Lachnospirales; family Lachnospiraceae; genus Bilifractor. Next base: position 9,372 of record JAUNAK010000011.1, on the reverse strand, counting down.
ATATAGCTGAAAAACTTGCAGAAGAACTGGAGATCCAGAGCTGGCAGACGGAGGCGGTCATTGCATTGATCGACGAGGGCAATACCATTCCGTTTATTGCCAGATATCGAAAAGAGAAGCACGGCTCTCTGGATGACGAGCAGCTGCGTAACCTGTCCGAGCGTCTGACTTATCTGCGCAACCTGGAAGAGAGAAAGGGACAGATCCTTTCTTCCATCGAGGAACAGGGCAAGCTGACAGAAAAACTGAAAAAGGACATTGAAAAGGCAGAGACCATGGTTGCTCTGGAGGATATCTATCGTCCGTATAAACAGAAGCGCCGTACCAGAGCCATGATCGCCAAAGAGAAGGGACTGGAGCCGCTGGCAGAGCTGATCCTGGCACAGGAGATCGAGACACCGCTGGAAGAGGCTGCAGCCGCTTATGTATCCGAGGAACTGGGTGTAAAAAATGTGAAGGAAGCCATTGCCGGTGCTTCTGACATTATCGCCGAGATGATCTCCGATAATGCCATGTTCCGCGAGGGAATCCGTAATCATACCAGAAAGACAGGTACGATCGTCTCCACAGCCAAGAATCCGGAAGAGAAGACGGTCTATGAGATGTACTACAACTTTGAGGAAGCTGTTTCCAAGATCAGCGGATATCGTGTACTTGCCATCAACCGCGGCGAAAAGGAGAAGATCCTGAGCGTAAAGGTATCCGTGGATGAGCGCAGTGTTATCCTGTACATCGGACACTATATCATTAAGAAAAATAATCCCTATACCATGCCGGTATTGATCTCCGCCATGGAGGACAGCTACAAGCGTCTAATCGCACCGGCCATCGAGCGTGAGATCCGCAATGAGCTCACAGAGGCGGCAGAGGATGGTGCGATCCATGTATTCAATAAAAACCTGGAGCAGCTGCTGATGCAGGCGCCGATCGCCGGACAGGTGGTTCTCGGATGGGATCCGGCTTTCCGTACCGGCTGCAAGCTGGCAGTTGTGGATGAGACCGGCAAGGTTCTGGATACGACGGTTATCTACCCGACGGCGCCGACAAGTCCGGCCAAGATCGCTGCAGCCAAGAAGACACTGAAGGAACTGATCCGCAAATATCATGTTACCCTGATCTCCTGCGGAAACGGAACCGCTTCCAGAGAATCCGAGCAGATCATTGTTGAACTGTTGAAAGAGATCCCGGAGAAGGTACAGTATGTAATCACCAATGAAGCCGGTGCTTCCGTATATTCGGCAAGCAAGCTGGCAACCGAAGAGTTCCCGAATTTTGACGTGGGACAGAGAAGTGCGGCTTCCATTGCACGCCGTGTACAGGACCCGCTGGCAGAGCTGGTTAAGATCGATCCGAAATCCATCGGAGTCGGCCAGTATCAGCACGATATGAACCAGAAAAAACTGGGCGAAGCGCTGGGCGGTGTTGTCGAAGACTGCGTAAACCACGTAGGTGTCGATCTGAATACCGCATCGGCTCCGCTTCTGGAGTATGTTTCCGGTATTTCCAAGACACTTGCACGCAATATCGTAGACTTCCGTGAGGCAAACGGCAGCTTTGTCAGCCGCCGTCAGCTCCTGAAGGTTCCGAAGCTGGGACCGAAGGCCTTCGAGCAGTGTGCCGGTTTCCTTCGGATCGCAGGCGGAAAAGATCCGCTGGACAACACCGGTGTACATCCGGAGAGCTACGAAGCGGCACGGGCACTGATCAGGGAAAACGGACTGGACGAGAAGGCATTTTTTGCCAATCCGTCCCTGCTGAAGGTCGGCAATTACAAGGCCATGGCAGAGATGCTGGGCATCGGTGAACCGACATTGAAGGATATCGTGAAGGATTTGCAGAGACCGGGACGTGACCCGCGTGAAGATATGCCGAAGCCGATTCTTCGAAGTGATGTTCTGGATATGAAGGATCTGGAACCGGGCATGGTTCTGAAGGGAACCGTCCGCAATATCGTAGACTTTGGTGCATTTGTGGATATCGGTGTACACCAGGACGGTCTGGTACATATCTCCCGTATCACAAACAAGAAGTTTATCAAGCATCCGCTGGAGGTGCTTTCTGTCGGCGATGTAGTTGAGGTCAAGGTTCTGGATGTGGATCCGTCCAAGAAGCGGATCAGTCTGTCAATGATTCTTTAATTTGTACGGATCTTAAGCGTGTGAAGTACGCGGAAAGTCAGGTACATAGCCAGAGTCAGATGGGTAGATGTCAGCTAAAGCTGACCCGAATCCTGCGCTAAGTCTCGCAGAGCTCGACTTGAATCCGGCAGCATAAGATGAGGTAAAGTACAGTATGCATGAGATAGAAAAAGAGCTGGAACAGGTCCAGCTGTTATTTGAAACCAATGCGGAGGAAGGACAGAAACTTCTGGAGAAGGTCATTCTGCACAACAAAAGAAGGATCCGCCATGAAGAAAGTTCTGCATTGCAGAAGATCTACAAGATTCAGGAGCTGAAGGTGATCTACAACTGCTGGTTCAATGTGGAGAAAAAACGCGGATTCGTGGAGTTCAACCGACTGCGGGATACTGCACTGGAACTGGAGCGCACGGTCTGGGAACTGATGCTGGAGCCCTGTGCCATGTCTCCGATGGATCAGAATTTTTCCCTGGCCGGTGACTGCTTTGCCGCCTGCGGGGATATTCTCTGCAATCAGGTGGAGGCTTCCATTCTTATCGAGGATCAGACACAGTTCATGATCTGGAGTGAAAAGGTACTGCATTTTCCGGAGCATGCGTCTACGGTAATCTGCAGTTATGCATCCATGCAGATCTTGATCTGGCGTATCACGATGATCGGAAATATCGCCATGCTGGCCGATGCGGCAGAGGCGAAGGGATATGCGGAGCAGTACCATATGCAGCCGGCACTGCTGATGCAGATCGTCCGGGAAGGAACCAACGATGAAGAGGTGATCGCCAATGCACAGTACAGCTGTGATGCGGCTTTCTATATCATTGATTCGGTATTCCATCCGGAAAAAAAGGCGGAGATCAGTGAATGCCGCAGCCGTCTGTCCGGACAGGTACGGCAGTACTGCGATATGCGCATTGCCGAGGAGAAGGCGAAACAGGTATAGAAAATTCGTAAACGATGCGGCCTTGTGCAGTCTCTATTCCTGAAAACCCTGCATGTATGAGGTTCACTCATTCGCTCAAGCGGGAGGCATATTCCTGCCGGTCAGATGTCGGATGTCTGCATAAAGAATCGAATATATGTTTGCATACGGTGCCCCTCTGCGGTATGATGAGTGTATTCTGTAATAGAAACACTATCATGCTGCAGAGGGGCATTTTTTTATGATCGATATTCTGGAAGGATTAAATGAAGCGCAGATCGAGGCTGTCACAACGACGGAAGGTTATGTCCGTGTGATCGCAGGTGCGGGATCGGGCAAGACCCGGGCACTGTCCCATCGATTTGCCTATCTGGTGAATGATCTCGGTATTCTGCCGGGCAATATTCTCTGTGTGACATTTACGAATAAGTCCGCCAATGAAATGCGGCAGCGGATCCATAACCTGACCGGAGACAACGATACCGGCTATATCAACACCTTTCACGGCTTTTGTGTATCGATTCTGCAGGAGGACAGCCATGCGGTCTCCTATCCGAAGAATTTTCTGGTGCTGGACAATGCGGATATCGATGATATGCTGAAGATCATCTACGAAGAACGGGGGCTGACTCTTCGGGACATGACCTTCGGGCAGGCCAGAGATATGATCGAGATCCAGAAGCTGCTGAAAGTGCCGGATTACTATCTGGATATGATCCGGATGACACTGGATGAGCTGCATGAGAAATACCTGCGGGCAACCGACCCGAAGGAGATCATTTTCTACGGGTATCTGTATCAGGAGAAGAAGTGCTTCGGCCTGGATTACAATGATCTGATCAAGTTTTCCTTATACATCTTCTCGGAGAATCCGGAGATCCGGCAGAAATGGCAGCAGCGGCTGGAATATATCATGATCGACGAGTTTCAGGATATCGACGATCTGCAGTACCGGCTGATGGAGGTGCTCTGCGGCTATCATCACAACCTGTTTATCGTCGGGGATCCGGACCAGACCATCTATACCTGGCGCGGAGCCAATGTGAAATTCCTGATGGAATTCGAGAAGCAGTTTCCCAATGTAAAAACGATCATGATGGTCAAAAACTACCGTTCCACTCCGGAGATCCTGCAGGCGGCCAATTCGCTGATTGCCGTAAACCGGAACCGGATCCCGAAGGATCTGGAGCCGGTACTGCCGTCAGGATCCCCGGTGCGGTGCCATTTTGCAGATACCTCCGAGAAGGAAGCGGAATGGATCGCCGGAGAGATCCTTCGATTGCAGAAAGAGGGGATTCCCAATCGGGATATTACGATCCTCTACCGGGCGCATTATATTACACGGACGCTGGAAGAGCAGTTCCTGAAGCGGAAGATTCCTTATACGATCTACAGCGGCGTGCAGTTTTTCGGACGCGCGGAGATCAAGGATGCTCTCTGTTATCTGCGGATCCTGGTGTACAAGGATGATCTGTCCTTCCGGCGGATCGTGAACCAGCCCAAGCGCAATATCGGACGGAGACGAATGGAGTTTCTGGAGCAGTATGCGGAGAAAAAACATTGTTCTCTGTATCAGGCACTGACGGAGACCATCGATCACGAGATCTTCCGAGGAACACAGGCAGCACGTTTTCTGCAGCTGATCGAATATTTTTCCGCCGGCTATGCGGATCGTCCGGTTTCGGAGGTCCTGGCGGATATTCTGAATAAAAGCGAGTATGAGAAGATGCTGCGGACCGAGGGCAGTCAGGAGCGGCTGGATAATCTGGCGGAATTAAAGCAGAGTGTTTTTGAATATGAGACGACCTGCGGAGAAGAGGTGACGCTGGAGCATTATCTCAATCACATTGCGCTGTTTACCAACAGCGATGCAGCGGAAAGCGGGGATAAGATCAGACTGATGACGGTGCATACCGCCAAGGGTCTGGAGTTTCCGAATGTCTTTCTCTGCGGCATGAACGAAGGAATCTTTCCGTCCCGCAAGACAAGGACCGAGGAAGGGATGGAAGAGGAGAGGCGTCTTGCCTTTGTTGCTCTGACACGTGCAAAAGAAAGACTGTATCTGTCGGAAGCAGGCGGCAGGAATTTTGACGGTTCCCCGCGTTTTCCGTCCCGGTTTATTCTGGATATCGATCAGAAGCTTCTGGTCTATACCGAACCGCCGGCAGATGCAGTGATCCGGGAGACAAAGGCATATATTGCCCTGTCCGCACGAACGCTTCGAAGTGCCGGGGATACGAGTCTGCTTCCGGTGGGAACAAGGCTCAGGCATCCGGCCTTCGGTGAAGGAACGATTCAGGATCTGGATATGGACAAAAATGCCTATGTCATTGCCTTTGATGAGCTGGAAACACCCAGAAGCATCTCCTTCCGGGCAAAACTGAAAAAAGTATAAGAACAGCGTTTTTTATTTCAGCCGGGCATGCATTTGCTTATGAGAGTTGTGTGTTAACCTTTTTCGAAGATAAAAACAGGCGGATCATCCAATCGAGTATTCGAAGGGATGATCCGCTTTGTTTATACTTTGCTTTTATACATTTTATTTTTGTGGACATTAGCTTTTTATAAAATGTTGTCGGCCGTCAGCTCCAGAAATTTTTCTTACGCCCCCGTTGATACAGGAAGACGCAGATCAGAGCGGAGATCAGTGAGCCGGCCGGGGCTGCCAGACCCATGGGGGTCAGTGTCAGCGGAAACAGAACCGATGCCAGGTATGCACCGGGAACACGGGCGGTCACGATGGAGATCATGTTGTGGATAAAGGAGTAGGTCGATTTTCCGTAGGCGGTGAAAAAGCCGCTGAAGCAGAAATGAATGCCTGCAAAGAAGGTATCGATGACATAGGTATGCAGATACTGGCTTCCGAGCAGGATGACCTGGGGTTCGTTCTTTGTAAACAGTCCGAGGATCTCCTCGGCTGCGAACTGGCAGATGACGGATACAAGTACGCCGTAGACCATGCAGATCAGAAGAGCATCCCGCAAAGTACGGCGGCTTCGCTCCTGTTCGCCGGCACCGATGCTTTGGGCGGAGATAGCAGCGACAGCCGAAAGCATGGCAGAAGGAACGAGGAAGATAAAGCTGATCAGCTTTTCAACGATTCCGACAGCTGCGGCAATCTCCACGCCGCGTCCGTTGGCAATGCGTGTAATGATCAGGAAGGAGATCTGGATCAGACCGTCCTGAAAGGCGACGGGAAGTCCGATCTGCAGGATCGCCCGAAGAAGCATCCGGTCAAGGGAAAAATCCTCCCGGGAGAAGCGGATATCTCCCAGCTGCCGGCGAAGAAACAGCAGAGCAAGCACGACGCTGCATCCCTGTGAGATCACCGTTGCCAGGGCGGCACCGATCGCCCCCATGCCGAAGGGACCGACCAGAAGCAGATCCAGCAGAATATTGATGATTCCCGCTGCCAGGATGAAATACATCGGGCTTTTCGTATCGCCCAAACCGCGGAAAATGCCGCTGAGGACGTTATAGGCCACGATAAACGGAATGCCGATAAAACAGATCAGCATGTACTGCTGTGTCTCGGCAACGGCTTCCGCAGGTGTGGAGAGAACCGATACGATACCGCGGATACAGAGGATCAGGATGCCCATGGTCACGATGGAATACAGGGCAAACAGAAGCGTTGAGGTACCGATGGTACGGCTGATCTTCTGTTTGTCGCCGGCACCGACACTGCGTCCGATCAGGACAGTCGTGCCCATGGCGATGCCGACGGTGATCAGCGTATACATGTGCATGATCTGGCTTCCGATGGAGACAGCGGTGATCGCGGAGGCTCCGTTGAACTGACCGATGATGAACAGGTCGGCCAGACCGTAGAAGGTCTGCAGGAAGCAGGAAATCAGATAGGGAATGGAAAAACGCAGCAGGTTTTTGAAGGTGCTGCCGCTTGTCAGTGAATTTTGCATAATAAACGACCCAGAATTGTAATAATGAAAAAAGTGATGATGTTATAAAAACGCGAATCTCAAATGGGATTCGCGTTTTTGGGATAACTCTGAAGAAAAACTGCCGGTTATTACAGCAGCTCTGCCAGCTCCAGAATCAGTGCTTCGGTTTTTGTCCAGCCAAGGCAGGGATCGGTAATGGATTTGCCGTAGATGCCTTCGCCGATCTTCTGGCTGCCGTCTTCCAGATAGCTTTCGATCATCAGACCCTTGACAAGGGAATGGATATCGGAAGAGATACGCATGCTGTGAAGAACATCCTTGGAGATACGGATCTGCTCTTCGTATTTCTTTCCGGAGTTTGCATGGTTGGTATCGACGATAACAGCCGGGTTAGCCAGACCGCGCTCGTCATACAGGTTGCGGACGGTACGAAGATCCTCGTAGTGGTAGTTGGCATGGCTGTTGCCGAATTTGTCTACATAGCCGCGAAGAATGGCATGTGCCAGCGGATTACCCTGTGTCTGTACTTCCCAGCCTCTGTAAAGGAAGCGGGAGGGACTCTGGGCAGCGGTGATGGAGTTCATCATAACACCCAGGTCACCGGCGGTGGGATTTTTCATACCGGCCGGAATGCCGATGCCGCTGGCTACCTGGCGGTGCAGCTGGTCCTCAACGGAACGTGCGCCGACAGCTACATAGGCAAGCAGATCGGACAGGTAGCGGTGGTTGGCCGGATAGAGCATCTCCTCTGCACAGGTGAAACCGGTCTCACGGACAACGCGGGTATGCATATCGCGGATAGCAATGATGCCGGCCAGCATATCCTCGGCTTTTTCCGGGTCCGGCTGGTGGAGCATGCCTTTATAGCCGATGCCAAGGGTACGCGGCTTGTTGGTATAGACACGCGGAATGATGAAGATCTTGTCCTTTACCTGTTCCTGTACTCTGGCCAGACGGTGCATGTAATCCAGAACCGCTTCTTCATTGTCTGCGGAGCAGGGACCGATGATCAGAAGAAAACGGTCATCCTTTCCGGTGAAAATATCGGCGATCTCCTGATCGCGCTGATCTTTAATAAGAGAAACCTCTTTCGGAAGCGGAAACTGTTCTTTCAGCTCCTTCGGGGTAGGCATTTTTCGAATGAATTCCATTTGCATTTCCATGATTATGACTCTCCTTTTCGCACTTTAAAGTGCTGATGTGACATCGATTATACTCCTATTCCGGTAAGAAATGCAAGGGGTACTTTGCATGCCGCAGGATCCATGCAATTTCATTTTTACTGCAGCTGTGTTAAAGCATAAATTGTGCAGAAGGCTGTGCGGTCAGGGACCTTCCGAAATTCATATCATCGAAAATGTGTTTGCATTGAATCACTGATTCAGTATAATAAAGAATAAAGGTGTGCAGGGATCCGGAGCGCAGGCGGCAGCCCGGAGATTCGGATCATGCATCGGAATCATAAGAGATTTCTGAATTATGAAGAAAAGAGGAAAAACATATGTATATTACCTGTCTTGATGTTGAGGGAGTTCTTGTACCGGAGATCTGGATCGCATTTGCAGAGGCAAGCGGCATTCCGGAGCTGAGACGTACCACCAGAGACGAACCGGATTACAATAAACTGATGAACTGGCGGCTTGGAATTCTGAAGGAGCACGGACTGGGACTGAAAGAGATCCAGGAGACCATTGCGAAGATCGATCCGCTGCCGGGGGCAAGAGAGTTTTTGGACGAGCTGCGTTCTTTCTCTCAGGTCATTCTGATCAGTGATACCTTTACACAGTTTGCTGCTCCGCTGATGGAGAAACTGGGCCAGCCGACACTGTTCTGCAATGAGCTGGAAGTGGCTGAAAACGGAGAAATCACCGGCTTCCGTATGCGCTGCGAGCAGTCCAAGCTGAGCACCGTGAAGGCACTGCAGTCCATCGGCTTTGATACGATCGCCAGCGGTGACAGCTATAACGATCTAGGCATGATCCAGGCCAGCAAGGCAGGCTTCCTCTTCCGCAGTACAGAGAAGATCAAAGCAGATCATCCGGAGCTGCAGGCATTTGAGGAGTACAGTGATCTGCTGGCTGCAATCAAAAAAGCAATGGCTGACTGAGAATCAAGGGAGATACAGGTATGAAAAATTGTCCGAATTGCGGAGCACCGATGAGTGACAGCGGTACATTTTGCCCTGCATGCGGTAAAAGTATTTACGAATCAGGCAGCGGTTATGGAGCTGCCGGCGGAAATGGTATGGACACCGGTATGAACGGTGGGCAGAATACGGCTTCCGATCCGTTCCAGCCGGAAGAATTCCGGACGGATTCCTATCAGCAGAACGGATACCAGCAGAACGGATACCATCAAAGCGGCTATCCGCAGAATGGTTATCCTCAGAACGGATACCAGCAGAGAGGATATC
>JAUNAK010000129.1 GCA_030527665.1 Eubacteriales bacterium | reverse complement strand
AGTCTCTGAATTCTCTGTCTCATCTGCTTTCACAGCCTCGGATTCTGTCTGCTGAATCTCTTCTGTTTCAGCCGCATTCTCTCCGACATTTTCATCTGAAGTTCCGTTTTCATTTGTGTCAACAACAGAAGCTGTCTCTGGTGTCTCAACAACCTCAGCAGCAGTTTCCCGAACCGGAGCTTCTGTCTCCTGTACTTCCGGTACTGTCTCCTGTACTTCCGGCACTGTCTCCGGAATTTCTGCAGCAGTTTCCGGCTCAGCCTTGACCACAACAACATCCTGACCGGCTACTACGGATTCTTCCTGTTCAAGTTCTACCTCTTCCCAGACTTCTTCGCCTTCAGCCGCATATACATTACTCTCTGTAACGATCACACCACCAAAAAGGGCGCCTGCTGCCAGTCCCCCACGAAGTACATTGCTGCTTATTTTTTCTGTATTCTCTGAAATTTTAAAACTCTTCACCGTTTCTGTTGGACGAGAAACGTGTAAGAATCTGCTCATTGTGGATAATACATTGAACCACAGACCATTCTTTTTTCTCTGTTTCACTTTCATTGTCTCTGAAAGCTTGATTTTTCTATCCTTACGATTACTACCTATCTGCATTTATCTGCTCCCCTATATTTACACAGCTGCATATTTCGTTAAGTTATTTTCAAGGAGTATTATCAAAATGTCCTGTATAACGACAGATTTCCCTCAAAATAAACCACCTAGTTGTATTACAATAACTTTAATATTACAGCCTTTTTCCTGTATTCGTCAATAGTTTCGCTCCTGTTTTCCTATAAGAACGCCATTTTGCATGCACACTCTGAGCACATTGCCACGAAAACAGGGTGCTCCTTCCTTTGGACCACCCTGCTCTCTGTTCTTTATTCTATTATCAATGTTTTATTTCAGCTCTGCTGCAATTGCATCTGCAATGATCTTTCCTTCATACAGAGACGGACCAACCTGAGATCCGGATCCTGCATATCTGCCCTGCAGAATATTGCTGCCTACCAGCTCACCTGCTCCGTACAGGTTCGGAATCACTTCGTTATCTGCATTCAGAATATGACAGGTATCATCTACTACCAGACCTGCAAGTCCTGCAAAAGATACACCGTCCATCTTTAAGGCAAAATACGGTGCCTGACTTAAAGACTTCATATTTGCATTTGCTGTACCAAACACACTGTCATCATTTCCGGCTTCCAGATCTGCTGTATAGGTATCTACCGTCTTCTGTAACTCTGCCGGATCAACCTCGATCAGCTCTGCAAGCTCTTCGATCGTATCAGCGGTAACTGCATAGCGCAGTTCTACAAGCTGTGCAATATTCTCATAAACAGAGCTTGTGGAATCGCCGATACCAAATACCTTACCATCCGGCTGCTCCATAATTGCATCCAGATGATAGGAATAGTGTGCTGTCTCATCGATATAACGATCACCATTCTTGTTTACAAAAATTGCTGAGCCCCAGATAGAACTTCCCAGATCCTCGTAACCAAACTGCTCACCGAGACCGCCCAGACCTGCAAGTGTATTGCCGCTGACAACAGCTCCAAGCTCTCTTGCCATAGTGATACCATCACCGGTAGAGCCGGCACTGGTAAACGGAACCGCATTTACATAATCCGGTGTGAGTTCCTCAACCAGCTCCTTATTTCTCTGGAAACCGCCTGTTGCCAGAACTACTTTGCTGGAATGGATATCATAAATTGCTTCTCTTCCTGCTACGTGTACACCGGTAACTGCACCGTCCTCCACAAGAAGGGAATCTACCTTGGAATTTAATCTGAGATCCACTCCAAGATTCTGTGCACGCTCTACAAGATGGCTGATCAGGACTCCTCCGGCACCATCTGTCCAGGCTACCGGCATTTCGCTCAGAGAATCACCAAAATCGACGGTCTCAATATCAAACGGCACTCCTACATCGTCAAGATAGTAGTTAAATACCTCTGCTGACACATCCGCAATGTTTCGAATAAGCCCCTCATTCAGTGCCCCTTCTTCTGCACCGCTCGCCTCGTAAATATGTTTCAGGAGACCATCCGCATCATAGTCAAAACCGGTATTCTGGTTGAACTTTGTATCTCCTACTGCCCATACTCCGCCGCCGGACACAGAAGTTGTTCCTCCGAAGAATCCCTGTTTCTCCAGCAGGATTACATGACCCACGCCATTTTCTGCCAGCATGATCGCTGTGGATAAACCGGCTCCGCCGGAACCAACTACAACGACAGCAGCCTCCTCGACCTCCTTTTCTGCAGGAACTACAGTGGCATCCGCATTGAAACTTACCGAGGTATCCGCACCGGCTTCCTCAAGTGCCAGTCTCACGCCGTATTTCACTGCTGCACTGGAAACAGTCGCTCCTGAAACGGAATCCACCTTCAGAGACTGCGCTTCCAGAATTTCCGGAATCATCTGTGTTTGTACAGCTCCGACAATATGAGCTGTATCCACGGTATCCAGCTGAATATCCTTAATCGAATTTTCATCCACTGTAACAGTGACCGTCATCTTTCCTTTCATAGAATCTACGGTTTCTGAATAAGTACCCGGGGTCATAGCTCCTGCCTCTGCGCCAGCTGTCTGACCTGCTGCAAGCAGCATTGCAGCTACCATACCTGTCACCTGAAACATTCTCTTCATAACGCTCTCTCCTTTGTGATTCCCTCATGTTTAACAGCAATCTAACTGTCTTTACAATAGCACCGAATAGCTCTGTAAGGAATTTCATTTTTCGGAGTAAGTATAAAGTTAAAACCTTATGCTTGTTCTGCTGTACAATACATGTTATTATGATCTAGATCAAACACTGAATTCGGAAAAGAAAGGATCTATCTCCATGAATGATCGTCAGCTGCACTCTTTTATTACAGCCGCCGACGCCGGCAGCTTTTCAAAAGCAGCGGCTTTATCGCATATTTCCACAACAGCCTTTCTCCAACAGATCCAGCTTCTCGAGGCAGACATCGGCTTTCGTCTGTTTCACAGAACTCCGCGCGGCATTACGCTGACTTCTGCCGGAGCCTCTTTTTACAAAGATGCTGCCAAAATATTGAAGCTGTATGCCAGCGCATGTGAACGCGGAAAAAGTATCGAAACAGCAGAAGCTCTCTCTTTTCGCGTTGCCTATTCGGAGGAAGCCATTCCGGGATTTCTATTGTCTGCCCTGAATGCCTGCCGTCACGCGCATCCTGAAATAAAAGTTGATTTTATATCTGTTCCATTTTCTGATTACTTCGATGCACTCTCAGGAGATTTCGCGGATATTGCCGCTATCGCAGAACCGACAGACGACCGACTCCAGGATATCGCCTTTTATCCGCTCCGTCAGGACTTTTACAGTTTCTGTATGCGTCCGGAACATCCGCTGAGTGCGCAGACATCACTGAGTGCGGAACAGCTGCAAAAATACACCGTTCTCTGCGGAAACTATGATTATCTGAAAGTGCCCTTCCGTGAGAACCTGAAGCAGTATGGTATCCACCCAAAACAGGTCGATACGGAATATACCATGTCTTTTCGCACAGGACAGCTGTTCTCCGATGAGCTCTTTGTCATTCACTCCATGTGGTCACAGGCATATACCCGTTTTTTTAATGTAGTGCCATCCACCATTCCGGCCGGCCGTGTCGGAGTGATCTACCGCACCCCCGCTTCCATGGCTATCACAGGCTTTTTGCCTTATCTTCAGCAGGAAGCAGAGGAACAACACCAGCGTTTGTAAAAACTGCAGCTGATACATATTGCTATAAAATACATATTGTTA
>JAUNAK010000053.1 GCA_030527665.1 Eubacteriales bacterium | reverse complement strand
TATAAGTTATTTAGGAGAAAACATATATGAAATCCATCTACGTAGTAGGCATCGGTCCGGGTGCCTGGGAGAAAATGACGATCGAAGCACATGAGGCGCTGAAAGCCTGTGATACGATCATCGGATATACCGTTTATATCGATCTGGTAAAGGATCATTATCCGGATAAGGAATTTTTATCGACACCGATGAGAAAGGAAGTAGACCGTTGTGTTCTTGCTTTTGAAGAGGCAAACAAAGGCAAACAGGTTGCCATGATCTGCAGCGGCGATGCCGGGGTTTACGGTATGTCCGGTCTGATGTATGAAGTGGGAGAGAAATATCCGGAAGTTGAGCTGAAGATCATTCCGGGTGTAACGGCTGCCCTTGGCGGCGGTGCCGTTCTGGGTGCTCCACTGATCCATGATTTCTGTCTGATCAGTATGAGTGATCTGCTGACCCCGATGGAGAAGATCGAGAAGAGACTGGAAGCTGCCGGCGAAGCTGACTTCTGTATCTGTATCTACAATCCGTCCAGTCACAAGAGAAAAGACTATCTGCAGAAAGCCTGTGATATCCTTCTGAAATACCGCAGTCCGGAGAATGTCTGCGGATACGTAGAGAACATCGGCCGTGAAGGTGAAACGGTGAAGGTCCTGACGCTGCAGGAACTGCGTGATACCGAGGTCAATATGTTTACGACCGTATTTATCGGAAATTCACAGACCAAAAATATCAACGGCAAGATGGTAACTCCAAGAGGTTATCGGAATGTATAAGATCCTGTTGTTTGCGGGAACTTCGGAAGGACATTATCTTGCCGACCGTCTGAAAGATACCGGTATTCCTACACTTGTTTTTACGGCAACGGAATACGGAAAAAGTCTTCTGACAGAATCCGAAACCCTTCGTGCGGAGAGCGGACGTCTGACGGAAGCGGAAATGATCGAGCGCATTCGGAATGAGGCTGAGCCGGATGCCCGGATCATCGATGCAACCCATCCCTATGCAGCAGTCGTGACCGAAAATATCCGGAACGCCGCTGCTGCTACAGGAAGAGCCTATATCCGGGTTCTCCGAAAGGGCGGTCTTGCGGACGAGAAAACAGAAGAGAATGTGATCTATGTAAAAAGCACGGAAGATGCGGCCGGATTTCTTTCGGAAACGGAGGGAAACATCCTTCTGACCACAGGCAGCAAGGAACTGGCCGCTTTTACATGCATTCCCGATTACAAAGAACGGGTTTTTGCCCGTGTATTGTCACTGCCTAAAGTTGTTGCTGCCTGTGCGGAGCTGGGATTTCAGGGAAAAAATCTGATCTGTATGCAGGGACCGTTTTCGGAGGAAATGAATCGGGCGCTGATTCATCAGACAAAGGCGGAATATCTGGTGACAAAGGATACCGGGCGGGAAGGCGGATTTCCCGAGAAGGAAGCTGCGGCAGCCTCCTGCGGCTGCCAGCTTGTTATTATCGGCCGCCCGTTGGAAGAAGAGGGAATCTCTCCGGACGAATGTCTGGAGCTGGTCAGAAGTTCCTCTTTATAAGAACGGATCAAAAAAATCCGTGATACGGATGCAGGAACAGAATCTATTTTTGATGGAGAGAAATAATGAGTGAAATTGCATTGATCGGAATCGGGATGGGAACCTGGCGCTCGATGACCGTGGAAGCAAAAGAATTCTGTGACAATGCCGATCTTCTGATCGGGGCCGGCCGGATGCTGGATGCCGTAGAGGACGGAAAGCAGGAGAGAGTCCGTGAATATCTGCCGGATCGTGTTGCTGCGTGCATTGCAGGACATCCGGATGCAGAGCGTATTGCCATACTGATGTCCGGGGATATCGGTTTTTACAGCGGAGCAAGAAAACTTCTGGAGAAACTGCCGGCTGATGTAAGAGTTATGCCGGGCATTTCTTCTGTTGTCTATTTCTGCAGTCAGCTGCAGACAGCCTGGGATGATCTGAAACTGACCAGTTCCCATGGGGCTTCCTGCAACCTGATCGGTGAGATCCGTAGAAACAGAAAGGTTTTCAGTATTCTTGGAAAAGGAGATGCGGCTGCGGAACTCTGCAGAAAGCTCTGCTTCTATGAGATGGAGAATGTGGTCGTACATATCGGTGAGAATCTCGGATATCCGGAAGAAAAGATCCTGACCGGTGCACCGTCTGATTTTACGGACTATGCAGGTACGCCTCTCAGCGTAGTTCTTGTCGAGAATCCGGCACCTTTTCAGGTGCTGACACATGGGATTCCCGATGAAGCGTTTCTTCGGGATAAAGTTCCGATGACCAAGGAAGAGGTACGTGAGATCTCTCTGTCAAAGCTTCGTCTGACCGAGAATTCTGTGATCTATGATGTTGGTGCGGGAAGCGGATCCGTGTCGATCGAATGTGCCCTGCAGGCCGTGCAGGGACAGGTCTATGCAGTGGAAAAGAATCCCACAGCGGTTCAGCTTCTGCATGCCAATAAAAAGAAATTCTGTGCAGACAATCTGACGATCGTGGAAGGACTTGCTCCGGAAGCACTGGAAGACCTTCCGGTTGCGACACATGCATTTATCGGAGGAAGTTCCGGCAATATGGCACAGATCCTGGAGCTGCTTCTGAAGAAAAATCCGGAGATCCGGGTAGTTGTAAATGCAATTACGCTGGAAACCGTTCACGAAGCTCTGGAAGCATTCAAAAACCTTCCCTTTACCAACGAGGATGTGGTATCGGTTTCTGCGGCAAAATCCAAACAGGTGGGAAGATACCATATGATGATGGGGCAGAACCCGGTCTATGTTATCTCTGCGGACGGAAAAAGACCGGATGCAAGTGCTGCAGAAGCGTCTTTCGGAGAATGACAGTATGAAGATCAATCGATTTATGATCGCGGCACCGGCAAGCGGAAGCGGAAAGACACTTCTGACCTGCGGTGTGCTGCGGCTTTTAAAAAGAAAGGGATATCGGACGGTATCCTTCAAATGCGGACCGGACTATATTGATCCGATGTTCCATACGAAAGTACTGGGAACTCCCAGCCGCAACCTGGATACCTTTTTTGCAGAGCCTGAAGGGGTACGCGCCCTGCTTGCCAAAAATGCCGCAGATGTGGATATTGCCGTTATGGAAGGCGTGATGGGCTATTTTGACGGTCTTGGACTGGACAGTTCAAGGGCCGGAGCCAGTGATCTGGCCGAGACCACCGATACACCGGTATTTCTGATCATTCCTGCAAAGGGAACCAGCCGTTCGGTACTCCCGATGGTCAAAGGCTTTCTGGATTTTCAGAAGAAAGCTTGTATCAAGGGGATTATTCTGAACCGGGTATCGCCGATGCTGTATCCGCGCATGAAGGAAATGATTGAAAAAGAGATCGATGTTCCGGTCGTTGGTTATATGCCGGTCATTACAGACTGTGCACTGGAAAGCCGTCACCTGGGACTGGTGATGCCGGATGAGATCGAAGAACTGCATGATAAACTGGATCGTCTGGCAGATGTTCTGGAGAAATCACTGGATCTGGAACAGATGATTGCGATTGCAGGTGAGGCCCCTGAAATCAAAGAGGATTCGTATCTTTCCGCTTTTCATAAAAAAACGCATACATCGAAGGTACGGATCGGTCTGGCGGATGATGAAGCCTTTTGCTTTTTCTACAGGGATAATCTTGATCTGCTCCGCGAACTTGGTGCGGAACTGGTTCCGTTTTCTCCGATCCATGACGAACAGCTGCCGGAAGATCTGGACGGGCTGTGGCTGCACGGCGGATATCCGGAGCTGTACGGACGGGAGCTGTCGGAAAACCGTTCTATGCGAGATGCCGTACATGCCGCGATCACCGGAGGCATGCCCGTACTGGCCGAATGCGGCGGTTTTATGTATCTGCACAAAGAGTTGAAAGATGCAGAAGGAAAACAATGGCCCATGGTCGGTATCTTCCCGGAAAATGTATGGTATACGGGACGGCTTGTTCGTTTTGGATATATTACGCTGACAGAAGGAAGCTTTTTCGGAAAAACGCTCGGCGATATGCGTGCACACGAATTTCATTATTTTGATTCGGAAGATCCGGGTGATGCGTTCCTGGCTAAGAAACCGACCGGAAACCGCTCCTGGCGTGCGGTTCGCAGCAGTGACACTATGTATGCGGGCTATCCGCACATGTATTTTTATGCAAATCCGGAAATGGCACCTGCTTTTCTGGATGCCTGCGCCAGTTATCAAAGAAAACGGAAGTAACCCGTTTGTCTGCAAGTACAGCTGCTGCACAGGTTCAGAGCATAGCAGCATGACAACTATTTGATCCGGATCAAACAGGATCCGGAATACTGAGGACACGTATGAATTCTATAGTTTTGATGCTCCGGATCCCCGTTGCGGTCGTTCTGGGGTTTCTGATCGATCTGATTGTCGGTGACCCGCGATGGATGTATCATCCGGTTCAGGCAATCGGCAAATGCATCGAATGGTATGAAAAAGGACTGCGAAA
Source organism: Eubacteriales bacterium (assembly GCA_030527665.1). Classification (GTDB taxonomy): domain Bacteria; phylum Bacillota; class Clostridia; order Lachnospirales; family Lachnospiraceae; genus Bilifractor. The sequence continues at coordinate 15,297 of JAUNAK010000053.1, read as the reverse complement.
GCTTTTCGGCAATGGAAAAGGCAGAGAGCGGGCAGCCGGTATCTGCTGTGCGCTTCTGGTCATTGTGACCACGCTGGCCGTCACCGGAGGTCTGCTGTATCTCTGTTACCATCTGAACTTCTGGCTTGGATTTGCTCTTGATACCTTCTGGTGCTACCAGCTGCTGGCAGTTCGTTCCCTTCGGACCGAAAGCATGAAAGTCTATAAACAGCTGATCAAAAAGGATCTTCCTGCCGCCAGATATGCGGTATCGATGATCGTTGGCCGTGATACCGAAAATCTGACAGAGGAAGGTGTGGCTAAAGCAGCCGTGGAAACAGTAGCCGAAAGTACCTCGGACGGTATCGTGGCTCCCTTGTTCTTTATGCTGATCGGCGGTGCATTCGGTGCTTATTTTTATAAGGCGATCAATACCATGGATTCCATGATCGGTTATAAAAACGACCGCTATATGTATTTCGGTACGGCAGCGGCAATCATGGATGACATTGTGAATTTTATTCCGGCACGGTTTGCGGGGCTTTGTATGATTCCCGCAGCATGGCTGACCGGCTTCGATGCCAAAAATGCCTGGAGGATGTTTCTTCGTGATCGAAAGAAACATGCCAGTCCAAACTCGGCACATACCGAGGCAGCAATGGCCGGTGCACTACAGGTACAGCTGGCAGGTGATGCCTGGTATTTTGGTAAATTGAAAAAGAAACAGACCCTCGGAGATCCGATTCGGCCGGTGGAAGCGGAGGATATTCCGCGTGCCAATCGTCTGATGACGGCAACAGCGGTCGTTTCGATGGTGATCCTTGTGCTGATACGGTTATTGGCTGCTTATTTGTGCCGGTAAACGACGTAAAATGGAATCGTTGATCTGCTTAACAGGCACAGAGCCAGCGGCATAAAGGACGAATTAGTAGTACGGCCTGTTTTTCAGGCATGGAGGTAATAGATACAAATGGTTAAACAGATTCACGGCGGTGATGTATACAGAAATCCCGGCGTTCTGGATTTTTCTTCGAATATGAATCCGCTCGGTACACCGAAGCGTGTAGTGGAAGCTGGAAAGCGCAGCATGGAGCTTCTGTTTCAGTATCCGGATGTCCAGCAGATGGAACTGCTGCAGGATCTGGCAGTCTATGAAGGCATTCCAAAAGAATATCTGATCTGCGGCAACGGTGCTGCGGAACTGATCTTTCTTTTTGCTCAGGCGTTAAAGCCCGCCCATGCGCTGCTGGCGGCTCCCGGATTTGCCGAATATGCGCTCGCACTTTCTTCGGTAGGCTGTGATATTTCCTATTACTATCTGAAGGAAGAGGATGGATTCCGGCTTACAGAGGATATTCTGGAGGCTATTGTTCCGGGTTTGGAGGTGCTGATTCTCTGCAGTCCCAATAATCCGACAGGCCTGGTCATTCCTGTCGATCTGATGCATCGGATCATGGAAAAATGCAGGGAGACCGGAACCTATCTGATGGTCGATGAATGCTTCCAGGATTTCTGTGAAGACACGGTTTCTTATTCCTTGAAATCGGAGCTTCATGCATGGCCGCATGTATTTCTTCTGAAAGCCTTTACGAAGCGCTATGCACTTGCCGGTATCCGGCTTGGATATGGAATCAGCGCAGATGCTGATCTGCTGGAGAAGATGCATCGGATGGTACAGCCCTGGAACGTTTCCCTGCCTGCACAGATGGTCGGTGTGGCAGCTCTCCGCGAAGAAGAGTATGTCAGGGAAGCACGTGCACTTGTTGCCGCAGAGAGACGGTATCTGAAAGAAAGTCTGCAAGCTCTCGGATTCAAGGTTTTTGATTCCGAAGCCAATTATGTATTTTTCAAGGGACCGGAAGGTCTGGTTGAAAAAGCATTGAAAAAGAAGGTTCTGATTCGAAGCTGTGCAAATTATCCGGGACTGGGTGAGGAATATTACCGTGTTGCTGTGCGTACACATGAAGAAAATCAGACCCTTCTGGAAGCACTTGCATAATTTCAGAACGATTTTTTCAAGTCGAGCTCTGCGAGACTTGGCGCGGGATTCGAGTCAGCATTTGCTGACCCGAACCACTGTGAAGAAATGCGATTCGAAATCGGATCCGAATCTGATTCCGGGTGCACAGAGATGAATGAATATGTATAGTAGCGGGGAATACCCTGTAGGAACTAGAGGAGATCAAAAATGGCAAAAGCAATTATGATTCAGGGCACGATGTCCAATGCCGGAAAAAGCCTTCTGGCTGCCGGCCTTTGCAGGATCTTTCATCAGGACGGTTATCGCGTTGCCCCTTTTAAGGCGCAGAATATGGCCCTGAACTCTTTTATTACCAAGGAAGGACTGGAAATGGGACGGGCACAGGTCATGCAGGCCGAATGTGCCGGTATTGAACCCTCTGTGCTCATGAATCCTATCCTTCTGAAACCAACGAATAATGTAGGGTCACAGGTCATTGTAAACGGCGAAGTTCTGGGCAATATGAGTGCCCGTGACTATTTTGCCTATAAGAAAAATCTGATTCCCGCTGTTAAGAAAGCATATGATAAGCTTGCTTCCGAAAACGATATTATCGTCATTGAAGGTGCGGGAAGTCCGGCGGAGATCAATCTGAAGGATGCGGACTGTTTCGTCAACATGGGAATGGCCAAACTGGCTGAGGCTCCGGTTCTGCTGGTCGGTGATATCGACCGCGGCGGTGTATTCGCCCAGCTGATCGGAACCGTAGATCTGCTGGAAGACGATGAACGTGCCATGGTCAAAGGTCTGGTCATCAATAAATTCCGCGGAGACAAATCCATTCTGGATCCCGGCGTGGAAATGCTGGAGGAGCGTTCCGGTATTCCGGTCGTTGGTGTTGCTCCGTATATGCAGATAGAAGTGGAGGATGAGGACAGTCTGACGGAACGTTTTGATCATCAGGCACCCATCGGTCAGATCGATATTGCCGTGATCCGTGTACCGCGTATTTCCAATTTCACTGATTTTAATCCTTTTGAACGTATGGAGTGTGTCTCCCTTCGTTATGTCAGCCGCGTATCCGAACTGAAGAATCCGGATATGATCATCCTTCCGGGAACAAAAAATACCATGGAAGATCTGCTTTGGATGCGTCAGAACGGACTGGAGGCAGCAGTTCTGAAAGCAGCTTCAGCCGGTACCGTTATTTTTGGCGTCTGCGGCGGCTACCAGATGCTTGGCCGGACACTTTCCGATCCGATGGGCGTGGAGGCAGGAGGTACCATCAACGGAATGGGACTTATTCCGATGGATACCGTATTTGCCGGTGAGAAGACACGCACCCGTGTACAGGGAACTTTCGGTAAGGTGGAAGGAATTCTTGCCGATCTCAGCGGCACAGAGCTGGAAGGCTATGAGATCCATATGGGAGTAACGACTCTGGCAGAGGAAGCCTCTGCACTTACCTCCATTGGTGACACCAATACCGGTTCCACCGCAAAAGCTGACGGTGCGCAGTACAAAAATGTATACGGTACCTATGTACACAGTGTATTTGACAAGGAGCTGGTAGCTGACCGGATCATCGCTGCGATCGGTAAAAAGAAAGGAATCGATACTACGAACATGACAGGTGTGGATTACCAGACCTTTAAAGAATCCCAGTATGATATTCTTGCCGCTGAACTGAGAAAACATATGGATATGGAAAAAATCTATCAGATCCTGGAAGAAGGCGTCTGAGGAAACGGAGAAATAGAAGATGAGCAGTATAACAGAGCTTGAAAATGTAAAACCGATGGATATCGAGAAACGCAGCTTTGAGATCATTACCGAAGAGCTGGGCGAGAAAAATGCCCTTCTGAAACCCGGTACGGAACTGATCGTCAAACGCTGTATCCATACCAGTGCGGATTTTGATTATGCAGACAACCTCTGCTTTTCCGAGGATGCCGCTGCGAAAGCCATGCAGGCGATCCGCGAGGGGGCCTGTATCGTGACCGATACACAGATGGCACGCTCCGGAATCAATAAAAAGGCACTGGCACGATTCGGAGGTGAGGCATTCTGCTTTATTTCGGATGAAGATGTGGCTGCAGAAGCAAAGCAGCGGGGAGTGACCCGTGCGGTAGTCAGCATGGAAAAAGCGGCCCGCATGAACCGCAAGCTGATCTTTGCCATCGGCAATGCACCGACAGCCCTTGTACGCCTGTATGAAATGATTCAGGAAGGAACATTGAAGCCGGAACTGGTCATCGGCGTACCGGTCGGATTCGTCAATGTGATACCGTCCAAGGAAATGATCATGGAGACTGATGTTCCGTATATCGTTGCACGCGGAAGAAAAGGCGGAAGCAATATTGCCGCATGTATCTGCAATGCACTGCTGTACATGATCAATAATGATCGAGGCTATTAAAGCTCGACTTGAACATGATGTGAAAAGCGCCTAAGCATTTGTCCGTATGGGTACGGAATCTGCTTAGGCGCTTGACGAATCGGATAGTTTTTTGTTATAAAAAGAAGTTGTTATCCACGAGAAATAGTAATGTTTTTTACTCCTCCCAGCCTTCCATCAGTCGTATGATGACCAGGATCTCGTGTACGGTCTGGTTCTCGGCTGCATTCTCGCGAAGATCGTATTTATCGGAGGATGCAGGGAGATTTGGATTCGGCTCGGAAAGCTCCAGTTCGATCCAGTTGTATGCGGCACTGCGGGCATTCTCGAGTACGTCATCCAGGGTATCGCCGTCTGCTTCGCACATGGCAAGATCCGGAAATACAGCGTGGTAATGATTCTCTGTTTTCGTTACAACAGCGGGGTAGTAGAATTTCATTTGTATATCACCTCAGATTTGTTATATTAATTCTTACACAGTGTACCATTTTATTCCCGCAGGGGCAATCGACTTTTAGCACAGTCTGAATGACCGCGATAAAAGTTGTGAGTATGAGCAGGAATTCGGTTCGGTATATGTCAGCAAAAGCTGATCCGGATCCGATGTCTAGTCTTGACAGTCTCGACTTGCATGAAGTTGAAGCTGTCCCTTCGGGTCATTCATTTATATAGAAAGAGGGCAATGCATGCGGAAACTTGCACTTGATGATGAAATATTGATGAAAGCCGAAAAGCCGGAGCGCTATATCGGCTGTGAAGTCAATTCGGTTATGAAAAATAAGGAAGATGTGGCGATTCGTTTTGCCATGTGCTTCCCGGATGTGTATGAGATCGGTATGTCGCATCTGGGTATCCAGATCCTGTATGATATGTTCAATAAGCAGGAGGATATCTGGTGTGAGCGCGTATATTCTCCGTGGGTGGATATGGATCGTGTAATGCGAGAGAAGAAGATTCCGCTTTTTGCACTGGAGTCCCAGGATCCGATCAAAGAGTTTGATTTCCTCGGTATCACCATCCAGTACGAAATGTGCTATACCAATATTCTGCAGATCCTTGATCTGTCCGGCATTCCGATGCATGCGGTCGACAGAACAGAGGAGGATCCGATCGTGATCGGCGGAGGTCCCTGTACCTACAATCCAGAACCGATCGCAGAGTTTTTTGACATGTTCTATATCGGCGAAGGTGAGATCGCCTATGGTGCCCTTATGGATCTCTATCGGGAGAAAAAAGCCTCCGGCATGAGCCGTCATGATTTCCTGAAAATGGCAGCATTGATTCCGGGCATATATGTGCCGCAGTTCTATGAGGCTTCCTATAAAGAAGACGGAACGATGGAGGCTTTCCGTGTGATCGAGGAAGGGGTTCCGGAAAAGGTCGAGAAGCAGATCGTCATGGATTTCAACAATGTCACCTATCCGGATGCGCCGGTCGTTCCGTATGTGCAGGCTACCCAGGACCGTGTAGTTCTGGAGATCCAGAGAGGCTGTATTCGAGGCTGCCGTTTCTGTCAGGCGGGTATGGTCTATCGTCCGCTTCGTGAGAAGAATATCGACCGTCTGAAAAAACAGGCGGAGATCATGCTGAAAAACACCGGCTATGATGAGATCTCGCTGAGTTCTTTGTCCAGTTCCGATTATTCCCAGCTGAACGAACTGCTGACCTTCCTGATCGGAATCTGTAAAGAACGTGGAATCAATATTTCTCTGCCGTCTCTTCGTATCGATGCCTTCTCTCTGGATGTCATGAGCAAGGTGCAGGATATCAAGAAAAGCAGTCTGACCTTTGCTGCCGAAGCCGGTACCCAGCGGATGCGAAACGTGATCAACAAGGGACTGACCGATGAAGATATTCTGAACGGTGCTCTGGAAGCCTTTAAGGGCGGATGGAATAAGGTGAAGTTCTACTTCATGCTGGGACTTCCGGGTGAAACGGAAGAGGATATCAAAGGAATCGCACATCTGTGCCAGAAGGTGGCGGAGTGCTTCTTTGACAATATTCCGAAAGAGAAGAGAACCGGCAAGGTGGCAATTACCGCCAGCAGTTCCTTCTTTGTGCCGAAGCCGTTCACACCGTTCCAGTGGGCTTCGCAGAATAAACCGGAAGAATTCCTGCAGAAGGCACATACCGTCAAAGATGAGGTACGTCTGCAGACCAACCAGAAATGTATCCGCTATACCTATCACGATGCGTATATCGCTGTTCTGGAGGGCGTTTTTGCCCGCGGTGACCGTCGTGTCGGCAAGGTCATTGAGGAAGCATACAAGAGCGGTGCATTCTTCGATGCCTGGGGCGAGCATTACGATGAAAACAAATGGACCGCTGCTTTTGAAAACTGCGGCATCGATCCGTATTTCTATACAGCGAGAGAAAGAGAAACAACAGAGCTGCTTCCCTGGGATTTCCTGGACTGCGGCGTGAACAGATCGTTCCTGGAAAGGGAATGGGAAACGGCAAAGAAGGCTGCGGTTACACCGAACTGCAGAATGCGCTGCAGCGGCTGCGGAGCCCGTTCCTTCGGCGGAGGTGTTTGCTATGAGAATTAGAGTAAAGTTTACAAAGACCGGATGTCTGAAATATATCGGACATCTGGATGTGATGCGATATTTCCAGAAGGCATTTCGACGTGCGGAGATCCCGGTCAGCCTTTCGGAAGGCTTCAGTCCGCATATGCTGATGTCTTTTGCGGCTCCGTTAGGCGTAGGAAAGACCAGCAGCGGCGAATATTTTGATGTGGATCTGAAACAGGATATGGATACCGAAGAGGTCCGCGAGCGTCTGCAGGCGCAGATGGCCGAAGGAATATCGGTAGTAGGTGTGATCGTCATTCCCGAAGATAAGGCAAATAAGTGCATGACCCTTGTTGCGGCAGCCGATTATACTGTTGCTCTGCGTAAGGGAAAAGTACAGCTGCCGGAGAACTGGAAAGAAAAGCTGCAGGCTTTTCTGGATCAGCCGTCCGTCGTTGTGATGCGCAAGACCAAGAAGAGTGAGCAGGAGACGGATATCCTTCCCTGGATCTACAAGATGCGTCCGGTCATGCTGGATGAAAAAGCGATGAGCGAGCATCCATCCGGTGCAGAGGCTGATCCGGTCGCCTTCCGCATGGTTCTGTCCTCCGGAAGTGTTTCCAATCTGAAACCGGATCTGGTTCTGGAGACCTTTGCCGCTTATGCCGGTTTTGAACTGCCGGAATTCAGTCTTCTGATCCACCGCAACGATATCATGGCCGATATCGGAAAGAACGGGAAACGCAAACTGGTTCCGCTTGGAGAGCTTCGTAAACAATCATGAAGAAAAAACTGATCGTGGCTGCCTTTCCCGTAAACGAGAAACAGGAACTGGCAGCTGTTCTGTATGAAAATGATAGTCCGGTCGAATTTCGGATCTTCAATGCGGAGGAACCGTCTATTCTCGGAAATATCTATGTGGGTAAAATCGAAAAAATACAAAAGAGCCTGAATGCGGCTTTTGTTCGTTATGCTCCGGATCAGAACGGATATCTTCCTCTGACGGATGCAGATAAGGATTTGAAAGCCGGGGATGAGATCGCCGTACAGATCGAAAAAGAGGCACTTAAGATGAAACTGCCCCGGCTGACCCGGAATCTGACGATTCCCGGACAATATATCGTTGTATCCTCCGGCAGACCGCAGCTGAATTTTTCACATAAACTGAGCGGAGACGAGAAGATTCGTCTGAAACGACTGCTGGCTCCGGAACGAAACGAACAGCTTGGCTGTATCGTTCGGACCAATGCAGCGGAAGCCTCCGATAAAACACTGCTGGAAGAGATGCAGTCCGTATCCGAACAGCTGCTTCGAATCATGGATGAAGCAGCACATCGAACGATTTATACCTGTCTGTATCATAACGAACCGGTATGGGAAAGAATGCTGCAGCGCTGCTCCGGTGAGGATCTGGTACGTTTTGTGACGGATCAGCCGGATATTTATGAGCGGGCTCTGCGCTGGAAGGATACCAAGGAAGCCAGTGAAGCTGTTTTTGAACTGTACAGTGATACCATGGTGGATCTGTTCCGGATCTATAATATGACCACGCTGTTTCAGTCCATACGAGGAAAGCAGGTGTGGCTGAAGTCCGGCGGCTTTCTTGTTATTGAGCAGACAGAGGCTTTTACGGCTGTAGATGTAAATACCGGCCGCTATAACGGAAACAAGACATATGCAGAGCTGGTCGAACTGACGAACCGGGAGGCTGCTGTCGAGATTGCCAGACAGATCCGCCTGCGTCAGATCTCCGGTATGATCCTGGTGGATTTTATCAATACAAAAGAAGCGGCACAGAAGGAGGCTCTGCTGGAACTGATGAGAGAGCAGTGTAAACGAGATCCGGTTCAGACGACGGTTGTTGACTTTACTGCTTTGAATATTATGGAAATTACTCGTAAAAAAACAGGAAAATCTCTGCAGGAACAGGTGCAGACTCTGTAAAAAACAAGGGCGGCACTACTTGCAAAAATACAGTTCAGCGAGTATAGTCGTAATAACGGGCAATTTTGAAATGAAGGATCGTCCTCGGGATCTGCGCCGATATATATCGATTGCAGAAGATTCCGGATGAGCCTGATCATATATAAGATTCATGGAGGAATTAATGATGCGTTCTGTAGCAGTCGTTACCGACAGCAACTGCGGACTTTCACCGGAAAGAGCAAAAGAACTGGGTGTATACATGCTTCCGATGGCTTTTCTGATCAACGGAGAACTGGTAAGAGAAGGTATTGACATTACACAGAAAGAGTTTTTTGAAAAGATCGCTGATGAAAATACAACGGTTTCTACTTCCCAGCCTTCACCGGCTGAGGTAACCGATCTTTGGGATGAGGCTCTGAAAGATCACGATGAGCTGGTATATATTCCCTTATCCAGTGGTTTGTCTGCTGCCTGCCAGACCGCAAAGATGCTGTCCGAGGATTACGACGGCAAAGTGGAGGTCGTAAATAACCAGCGTATTTCCGTAACCATGCGCCAGTCGGTAGAGGATGCTCTCTATCTGGCGAAACAGGGAATGACCGCTGCACAGATTCGTGAGAAACTGGAAGATGAGAAATTCAATTCCAGCATCTATATTATGGTTGATACGCTGAAGTATCTGAAAAAGGGTGGCCGGATCACACCGGCGGCAGCACTGATTGGAAGTGTTCTTCGAATCAAACCGGTTCTGCAGATCCAGGGAGAAAAGTTGGATGCACTCGCAAAGGCCAGAACCCCGAAACTTGGCAGGAAGATCATGCTGGATGCGATCCGTCAGGATATGGAAGGCCGGTTCAAATGGTTCGTCGATAAAGGCGAGGCTGTGATCAATTATTCCTATTCCGAAGGTGTATCGCAGGAAGAGATCGATAAATGGGTAAAAGAGATCAAGACTGCATTTCCGGGCTATGAAGTTACCGGAGAATCACTGTCTCTCGTAATCGGCTGCCATATCGGTCCGGGAAGCCTGGCTGTAACCGTCAGCAGAAGGCTGGCAGAGTAAATTTACAGTGGGAATGATTTCATGGAGGGCAATAACAGTTGTCCTCCGTGTTTTTATATTCGAGTATGAACGGCAAGAAGAAGCAGGAAACAGCAGTAAGAATCTTATAGAGTTAACAGAAATGTAATAAAATATTTTCCGGTAAGTCTATTGACATTCCCCGATGTTCATGCAATAATCTACGAGTATGCCGCGCAGAGGGGTAAAAGAGCCGTAAGGCCACCGTATCTGGCGAGTTTTTAAGAATTAGGAGGTGTCCTATATGTACGCAATTATCGCAACAGGTGGAAAGCAGTACAAAGTAGCTGAAGGTGATGTGATCCGTGTTGAGAAACTCGGTGTTGAAGCAGGCGAGAAGGTTACATTTGATCAGGTACTTGCAGTTCGTGACGATGAGGCTATCAAAGCTGGTGCTGATGCAGCAAACGCTACAGTTGAGGCAACTGTTCTTGCTAACGCAAAAGCTAAGAAAGTTATCGTTTACAAGTACAAGAGAAAAACTGGCTATCACAAAAAGAACGGTCACAGACAGCAGTACACAAAGGTTCAGATCAACAAGATCAATGCTTAATCTGGTTACTGTATGACCAAAGTTACATTTTATGAAAATCGGAACGGAAATATTTCCGGGTTTGAAGCAAGAGACCATGCAGGCTATGCTGAAGAGGGCGAAGATATCGTCTGTGCAGCTGTATCGGCACTGGTTATTCATACCATCAATTCTGTAGAACAGTTTACAGAGGATCAGATGGAAACAGAGAGTGACGAAGAGAATGCAGTCATTCGATTCCGAATCAGGGGAAACATTTCTCATGAATCGAAGCTTCTGTTACATGCACTTGCAGCAACTTTATCCGATATGCAGGAAACCGAATCCTATAAGGATTTTATCAATGTGAATTTTGTGGAGGTGTAAGACATGATGAAGTTAAATCTTCAGTTCTTCGCTCATAAGAAAGGTGTTGGTTCTACAAAGAACGGTCGTGACTCTGAGTCCAAGAGACTTGGTGCTAAGAGAGCAGACGGACAGTTTGTAAAAGCTGGCAACATTCTTTACAGACAGCGCGGAACACATATCCATCCGGGTCTGAATGTTGGTCTTGGAAAAGACGACACACTGTTTGCTACAGTTGACGGTGTTGTTCGCTTCACAAGACAGGGAAGAGACAGAAAGATCTGTTCTGTAATCCCGAAGGCTGAATAATCCGAACAATGAAGGCTGTCACGTATGTGACAGCCTTTTGTAGTATATGATGTCTCTATTTGATGGAAAGGAAGTGAAATATTTATGTTTGCTGATCGTGCAAGAATTACCATTGTATCCGGAAAAGGCGGAGACGGACATGTAAGTTTTCGTCGTGAAAAATATGTAGCTGCCGGCGGTCCTGACGGTGGAGACGGCGGAGACGGCGGAAGTGTTATTTTTGAGATCGATAACGGTCTGAACACACTGGCTGCTTTCCGCTATAAACATAAATTCAAAGCCGGTGACGGACAGGAGGGCGGCAAGAAACGCTGCCATGGCAAAAACGGTGAAGACATTGTTCTGAAAGTTCCGTCCGGTACTGTGATCTATGAAGCCAATTCCGGAAAGGTCATCGCCGATATGTCCGGCGACAATACCCGTCAGGTAATTCTGAAGGGCGGAAGAGGCGGAAAAGGAAATATGAACTATGCAACCGCTACGATGCAGGTTCCAAAATATGCACAGCCCGGACAGCCGTCCCGTGAGCTGGATATTAAGCTGGATCTGAAGCTGATCGCCGATGTAGGTTTTATCGGATTTCCGAGTGTAGGAAAATCTACTCTGCTTTCCCGTATCAGTAATGCCCAGCCGAAGGTTGCTGCGTATCATTTTACGACTCTTGTACCGAACCTGGGCGTTGTAGATATCGACGGAGCTGCCGGATTTGTGGCAGCTGATATCCCCGGTCTGATCGAAGGTGCCGCGGAAGGTGCCGGACTGGGCTATGAGTTCCTTCGTCATATCGAACGCTGCCGTATGCTTGTTCATCTTGTGGATGCGGCATCTACAGAAGCAAGGGATCCGATCGAAGATATCTACAAGATCAACGACGAACTTAAGAAATACAGTGAGAAGCTGGCATCCCTTCCGCAGGTCATTGCGGCCAATAAGGTCGATGCCATTTATGTAGAAGAAGGACAGGAAGATCCGATCGAACTTCTGAAGAAAGAATTCGAGCCCCAGGGCTATAAGGTCATGCCGATCTCCGGTGTTACCGGACAGGGTATCAAGGAACTGCTGTACTATGTACAGGAACGTCTGAATGAGATCCCGAAAGATACCGAAATGTTCGTGCAGGAATTCGATCCGGATGAGATGATTCCGGAGGATAACCTTCCGTACACCGTTTCAAAGGATGAGGACGATCCTACGATCTATGTGGTTGAGGGACCGAAGATCGAGAAGATGCTCGGATACACCAATCTGGATTCCGAGAAAGGCTTCCAGTTCTTCCAGAACTTCCTCAAGAACACCGGTATTCTGGATGATCTGGAGAAAGCCGGTATCCAGGACGGAGATACCGTTCGTATGTACGGACTGCATTTCGAGTATTATAAATAAAAACAGAATATTTATTTCCGGTATCCTTCGGAAGCTGCTTCGGCGTATGCTTTACAGATACCGGGAATGGAGGATCTGGAGGTTACGGATATGCTGAATCATGAAGAAATCTGGAAATCGCTGTCTGCACTCTGCAGTATTCGCTTTTCCTATAACGGGCAGGCGGATGAAATAAAAGACTACAGCAGTATAGAACGTATCGAGCCGCAGGGAATCTGTATCTGCAGTACTGAGTACGAATGGGATCAGATACGTTTTACTGCTAAAAAAGAATACTTCGGTGTTCCGAACAACACGAATCTGCTTATATTTCGCCATACGACAGAACCGTTCAGCAACTGTGATTTCGATCTGGAAAGCTCCATGCCGATTCCGGCCGAAGGAAGCGTCTGGGAAGTGGAAGAGGTCATTGAGCAGGAAAATAATTCCTGCGGTCTGCTGTTGAAGCATAAGGACGGATTTCGAATTATCCTTGCAGAAACCAGTCAGGTTACTTCAGTTTCACTTCGTGTAGATGAGAAACGAAAAGGTACCGATCGATTCTATCATCTGACTGCATTCGAAGAGTGTCCGATCCGCATTGAGAAATACATATCCATGCATACCGATGAGGAAGAGGACTATATCGAAAAGGCTTTTCTGGAATGCCGGAATGCCTCCAAGATCCGTTTTGATGATCTGAAAGGCACGGGTGCATGGGAACCGTCTAAGGAAACCGTTATCGGCTGACTATGTCTGTCCGGCGGGATCTTTCCCTCTGATTTAGGCAGAATACTGTTATTTAGACATAGCGCTTTTATTTAGACAGAACACTGTAAAAACGTATCGATCGTTCATTACATAGACTGCATTGCGAAGATCCGGTAATGCATGCCTGATCTTCACAAAGCTTATATATACATAGGAAAACCGGCACGGTCCGGTTTTGGAGGATATTATGACAAGTAAACAGAGAGCATACCTGAAGGGTCTTGCCATGACAGAAAATACTATTTTACATATCGGAAAATCCGGTGTAACTCCGGAGCTTACCGAGAATGTCAGAGAAGCTCTGAAAGCAAGAGAGCTGATCAAGATCGGCATTCTGCAGAATTGTATGGATGATCCAATGGAGATGGCACAGACACTGGCAGAGAGAACAAAATCACAGATCGTTCAGATCATCGGCAAGAAGATTGTTCTTTATAAGGAAGGACAGGGCGACGACAGAATCATCGTTTTCCCTAAATAAACATATATGGAAGAAAAAGCAGAACGCCGTAAAAAACGTGTCGGAATCATGGGCGGAACCTTTGATCCGATACATGTTGGACATCTGATTCTGGGGGAGGCCGCCTATCTGCAGTTCGGACTGGATGAGGTGCATTTTATGCCGGCCGGTAATCCGCCGCATAAGCAGAACCGTGCCGGTCGTGCCAGCGACGAGCAGCGTGTGGAAATGGTTCGGCGGGCAATTGCCTCCAATCCGCATTTCCATCTGTCGTTGGTGGAAATGAATGCGGATGGTTATACCTATACCTATCGTACATTGGAGAGATTAAAGGCTGAAAATCCCGATAATGAATATTATTTCGTTATGGGAGCTGATTCTCTTGTTGATTTCGATACCTGGAGAGAACCGCAGAGAATCGTTGATGCGGCACACCTGGTCGTTGCAACGAGGAACCAGACCGATCCGAAGGTATTTGAAAGTCTTCTGGCGAAAAGAAGAGCGCAGTTCAACGGTGATTTTCTGAAGATGGATACGCCGAATCTGGATATCTCTTCGAACAATCTTCGAAAAAAGATCCGTTCCGGTGAATCTGCCAAATATTATATTCTGGACACGGTTCTGGAATATATAGAAGAAAACAATATCTACAAACAGGAAGAAACAGAGGAGCAATGAATGGGTAAGAATCGTTCCATTTGGGAAGTTACCGAAGAAAAGCTGAAAAAGGCTCTCAGTGACAGCCGTTACCGGCATACGCTGGGGGTTACCTATACGGCCTGTGCTTTGGCTATGGTACACGGCGAAGACATCGATCGGGCCCGCATGGCCGGACTGATGCATGATTGTGCCAAGTGTATTCCCAATTCCGAAAAGATCGATATGTGTATCAGCAAAAAGATTCCGGTCAGCAAATTTGAGCTGGAGCATCCCGTCCTGCTGCATGCAAAGCTGGGGGCTTATGTGGCTGCCAAAAAATACGATGTGAAGGATCAGGCGATTCTGGATGCGGTGACCTGGCATACGACCGGCAGACCGGAGATGACACTTCTGGAAAAGATCATTTTTATTGCCGATTATATGGAACCGAACCGGACCAAGCAGCCGAATCTGGCGGATATCAGGCAGATGGCATTTGCGGATATCGATATGTGTATGTATATGATTCTGAAGGATACCGTAGACTATCTGAGTGAAAATCCGAAATCCATGGATGAGACGACTCTTTCTGCATATGAGTATTACAAAGCATTGATTGAAAATAGAGAGGCTTAAAGAATGGAAGAAAAGAAAGTATTAACTCCTGCCGAGATGGCTGATCTTGCCGTAAAGGCACTGGAAGACAAAAAAGCGATCGATATCAAGGTGCTGAACATTGAGAATGTTTCCTCCCTTGCCGATTACTTTATTATTGCAAGCGGAACCAACCGCAACCAGGTACAGGCTATGGCCGATGCCGTAGACGAGAGCTTGGGAAGAGCAGGCGTTATGTGTAAGAGCAACGAAGGCTATTCCAGCGCAAACTGGATCCTTCTGGACTTCGCGGATATCGTTGTACATATCTTCGATGAAGAAAACCGTCTGTTCTATGATCTGGAACGTATCTGGAGAGACGGAAAGCTTGTAGATCCGAGTGAATTAAAGTAAAATCGCAGACTTTA
>JAUNAK010000128.1 GCA_030527665.1 Eubacteriales bacterium | reverse complement strand
CTTCAAATAATTTATTTATTCTTACGTGCAAGTACCACACTCTGAATGATCAGGAAGATACACAGCATAGCAGCGATGGTAATACCGGTCCACCATGCCTGATCAAAGCCGGCAGAGGATACGATGTTCTGGATCGTACTCAGAGAAAGTACGCCGAAGAAAGTACCGATAATGTTGCCGACACCGCCGGTCAGCATCGTTCCGCCGATGATCGAGGAAGCAATCGCATTCATCTCCGCACCGCTTGCATGGGTTGCAGAACCGGATCCTACATGAAGGAAATATACATATCCGCCGATTCCGGCAAGGATACTGCAGATCAGATGTGCCAGGAAGCGGGTTCTCTTGACATTGATACCCAGCATCATCGCACTCTGCTGATTTCCGCCGACCGCATAAAATGCACGTCCGAGCTTAGTATACCTTAAGATCAGGAAAAATACGACTACAATCAATAACGCTATAACAACACCGATCTCAACATACGCATTTACAAAAATACCTTTTTTGTTGACCGAACCCACGCCGGGGATCAGCAGACGGGTATTTTTCAGTTTGGTAAATGCCTCGTTGGCAACATTGAAAGGCTTTGTATTAACGATCGTTGTCAGACCTCTGGCCAGGAACATACCGGCCAGCGATACGATGAACGGCTGGATACCCAGATAGGCAACCAGAAAGCCCTGCAGCAGTCCGAAGGCAAGGCCGATTCCCAATGCGATCAGCAGAGAACCAAAGATACTTCCGTCATGGTAATCCAGATATACCGCACAGCTCATACAAACCAGAGCAGTCACGCCGCCGACGGAAATGTCGATGCCGCCGGTGATCATAACGATACTCATACCTACGGAAAGGATGATCAGTGCCGCGTTGTTATTCAGAATATTGCAGAAGTTCTGCGGTTTCCGGAATCCGGCTCCCAGAAAAACGATGGCACCGATATACATCAGAAAGAATACAACGATCGTGATGGTCAGAAGCAGATTGGTATCGGACATGGAACGCAAACCTGATTTTTTCATATTTGTTTTTTCATTCATATCAGCCAACCTCCTTTACCCTTTTTTTGCAAGTTTTTTGGCAGCCTTGTCCATGTACTCACGAACGGTCGGAGCACTCAGTACAACAAGGATGATAACAACAACAGCCTTGTATGCCGGCAGTGCATCCGACTGTACATTGAACTTGTACAGTGTTGTGGTCAGGAACTGGATAACATAAGCACCCAGGATCGATGTCCACATATTGAACTTTCCGCCTCCCAGAGCATTTCCGCCGAGAGCAACGGCAAGAATGGCATCCATCTCAATATCTTTGGCAATAACCGAATAGTTGATGGTGGACAGACGGCTTACCTTGATCAGCGCTGCCACTGCCACGCACAGGCCAAGAATAATAAAGGACAGGAACTTGATAAAAGTAGGATTCAGTCCGTTAACCTTTGCAGAGCTCTCATTGATACCAACTGCCTGGGTAAACAGTCCCAGTGTGGTAAAACGAAGCAGAAGGAACATCACCAGTACACAGGCAGCAGCGATAAAGAACGGAACCGGAACCGGAATACCCGGAATCAGACCGCCGAAGTAGCTGAACCGCGGTTCACTGACGATCGGGAGCTCATTGTTGTTGATCCATGCGGCAATGGAACGACCTGCCGTATACAGGATCAGTGTCGCGACCATCGGCTGGATCTTGAAATAGGCAACCAGCATACCGTTGAATGCACCGAACAGCATGGCAACTACACAGGCAACCAGGAATGCCACGATGATCGGAGCCTTCAGTGTCTCCGGTCTGGCTTCCGTACCGCAGAGTACACGAAGAACGACCGATCCTGCAATCGCAATCGCTGCACCAACGGAGATATCCTGTCCGCCGGTAGCGGAGGTAACCAGTGTCATTCCGATGGCCAGGATCGCCAGCTCGGAGCCGTAATCCAGAATCGTGATCAGATATCCGGAAAGAATCGGATTACCTGCATTGTTATGTCCCAGTGTGATCCGGAAAAATGTCGGATCGGCGATCAGATTGAAGACCGCCAGAATTACAAGTGCTGCCAGAGGGATAAACAGCTGGCTGCGTACAATATTGAGAAAAGAAAATTTCTTTCCTGTTTTAGCCATTTTTCTCACCTCCTGCAATCGTGCTCATGATCTTCGTCTGTGTGAGATCCTCACCGGTCAGTTCTCCGACTACCTTGCGGTCTCGCATAACGATCAGTCTGGAGCAGGTGCGAAGCATCTCATCGGTCTCGGAAGAAATAAAGGTAACCGCCATTCCTTCCGATGCCAGCTTCAGTACCAGCTTCTGAATATCTACTTTGGTACCGACATCGATACCACGGGTCGGCTCATCCAGAATCAGATATTCCGGATGTGTCAGCAGCCAGCGGGCCAGAATGACCTTCTGCTGGTTTCCGCCGGAAAGAGACTTGATCGGCGTATCCGCTGAAGCCGTCTTGATATCCAGCAGTTTGATATACTCATCTGCAAATGCATACTGTTCTGCTTTGCTGAACGGTTTGAAAAATCCCTTCAGCACCTGCAGTGCCAGAACGATATTCTCTCTTACGGACAGATCTCCGATGATACCGTCCCGCTTACGATCCTCCGGAAGATAAGCGATTCCCTGCTTCATGGCATCGATCGGCTTGCGGATCTTCACTTCCTGACCGTTTTTCTTCACGGTTCCGCCGATGACATGATCCGCACCGAAGATCGCACGAACACACTCGCTTCGTCCGGAGCCAAGCAGTCCGGTAAATCCATTGACCTCACCCTTGTTGATATGGAAATCAAAGGGCTGGATGCCTGCGTTGCTCTGGAGCTGCTCAGCTTCCAGTACCGGCGTAACATCCTCGGCTTTGAACGGCACCTGCTCACCCTGGATATCCGACAAATCGTCCAGCTCCTTGCCAAGCATCTTGGAAACCAGCTGCACACGCGGAAGATCCTCAATCACATATTCACCGACCAGCGCGCCGTCACGAAGTACCGTGATCTTGTCACAGACCTCATATACCTGATCCAGGAAATGGGTAACAAAAATAATGCCTACCCCTTTTGCCCGCAGTTCGCGCATCAGCTTGAACAGCTTGGCAACCTCATTCTCATCCAGCGAAGATGTCGGCTCATCCAGGATAAGAACCTTGCATTCCATGTCCACCGCACGGGCAATGGCGATCATCTGCTGCACCGCGATAGAACAGCTGGACAGCTGCATGGAAGCCTCTGCCGGAATGTCCAATGATTCCAGAATACGGTTGGCATCCTTCTTCATCGCTTTCCAGTTCGTGATTCTTCCTTTTGTTCTTCCGATAAAAATATTCTCAGCTACAGTCAGATTCGGACAGAGCGTGATCTCCTGATAAACCGTACTGATGCCCAGATTCTGTGCATCCTGCGGGGAATGGATCGCCACTTCCTTCTCATGTCCTTTCAGAAAGATCTGACCCGCATCCTTACTGTATACACCTGTCAAAACCTTGATCAATGTTGATTTTCCGGCACCATTTTCACCCATCAGTGCATGGATCTCACCTTCACAAAGCGTAAAGTCCACACCCTTCAGCGCCCGGACACCCGGGAATCCTTTTTCGATGCCGTGCATCTCCAATACGGCGTTCTCTCTCACAAGCATCTCTCCTTCCTCTTGTTTCATTTCAGCCGACAGACCGGCTTCTCTACGTGGGGCACATTTTTTCTTCGGACAGGTCCGGATCCCACGATCTTCCCACCTGTTTCCGCTGCTGTGCCGCATCTTCAAATTCATATGCTTCCGTGCACTTTCCTTCTATACACATACTGCGATACAGCTTCTTCCACACATGATGCAGTACAACTTCCTTTTGCACATGATGCAGTACAAC
>JAUNAK010000127.1 GCA_030527665.1 Eubacteriales bacterium | reverse complement strand
GCTGTCGGCTGTACAGAATCCGCTGGCTGGGCAGGCTCTGTTGAAGTTGCCGCTGTCGGAGCTGCCGGGTCTGCCGGCTGTCCGGCAGGATCCTGTGCTGCCCCCGCTGCAGAATCAGCCTGTGTATCTGCCGCCTGTTCACCTGCCGGTGTTTCTGTCTGTCCGCAAGTCAATGTACCGTCACTGTAGCAGGCCTCTGTATGTGCATGACCATCCTCAGCAAAAATATTCATGGGCATAAGCGTAATGATCATGATCAGTGCAAGGAGTGCCGCAATCTTTCTGTTTTTTCTCATTTTCATCATTGTATCCTCTCCCTATCTGCATTTCTTTCGATTGCATGGATATTCATATTCATATTACCATACTTTCTATGGAAAGCGTAAAAAAAATCCGAAACAGTTCATTTCTGTTTCGGATCTATATTCTATTCGCTTTTATTTTTCATAGATAATATTCTGGATAACGTCTTTAGATAGTGCATTTTTACGGAAGCACATATCCCGTCAGATCACAGATCACCTGCAGTACACCGGCGATAACCAGTGCCGGGAGAAGATTTCCCACACGGAATTTCTTGCCGAATGCAATATTTATACCTACACAGAAGATCAATGCAGAACCGACATAAGCCAGTGCCCAGATCAGGGAATCCGACGCGATCGAGCCAAAGAGCATGGCCAGCAATGTAATACTTCCCTGATAAACCAGAATCGCCAGTGCAGAAAAAACAGCTCCCACACCATAGGTCGATGCAAATACCATAACGATGATCATATCCAGAATCGCTTTTGCCGTCAGCATGGAATAATCACCGCTGATACCATCCTGGATTGCTCCTACAATGGCCATCGCACCAACACAGATGATCAGAGACACATTCACAAAGCCGTCTACAAACCCGTTATCCTTCTCTGCTTTTACAGCCTTCTTGAGTCTTTCACCCAGATATTCCATTCCGGCTTCCACATCCAGCCATTCACCGATCAGACCGCCGATGACCATCGAAAGGATCATCATTAACGTTCCCTGTGTCCCGAAGGTACCGTCTCCGTTTGAAACAAACATGCGGGATAATGTACCTCCGGCTCCGATAAAAATAGTGGCCACTCCGCATGCCTGCATCAACGTTTTCTGCATTTTTTCGGAGATGCCGCTCTTCAGGTGCATTCCGACCAGACCCCCGACAGCAACCGCCAGAGTGTTTATTATTGTTCCTAAACCGTGCATTTCCTGTATTCCCCTCCCGGTATCTGCTCACCTGCCTGCATAAGATCACAGATACAAAGCCTATTAGTAAAAAAACCTTTTAAGAGAATACCATTTTGTCTTTTTTTGTTCAAGACAAAAAACATCCGGTATGAGAACCAGTCGTCCCACACCGGATGTTTCCGGATACAAAGTCAATTTATTAGTTTCCGAATGTAAGGTCCATTTATTATCAACCTTTCAGATCCTTTTCCATCATAATCTCCCACATTGCACGTTTCGGGAGTTTCAGTGCGAATCTCTTTTTCAGCCATTCCCCGCAGAGAGGCAGCCATTTTTCCGCATCCGGATAGCACATACTCTGTGAAGAAGCGGAGGACTGACCTGCTGTAGACAGTCCATGCGGCCCCTCTTCAAACACATGTACTTCAAACGGAATATTCGCATCTGCCAGTGCATGAGCCATGCGAAGGGTATGCTGAACCGGAACCAGATTGTCTTCGGATGTAGCCCAGAGGAAGGTCGGCGGATTGTCTGCATTGATATGCTTTGCCGGACTTACCTCATCCAGCGCCTCTGCTGTAACGTTCTCTCCGATGAAGATCTTACTCGATGCATTGAAGAAGTTTCTCTGGAACTCGTTCTCTTTCAGAGACACCTCGTACATATAAGTGTAGTCACTCAGTGTGTAGCACAGGATGCAGGCTGCCGGACGAAGCATATCCTTCTCAACCTTGAAATAATCCTGAACGATCGGCTGTGACCAGTAGGTTGAATACATCGCGCAGTTATGGGATCCGGCAGAAAAACCGCAGATCGCAATATGTTCCGGATCTACGCCCCACTCTTCCGCATGCTCGCGAATGCACAGAATGGCACGTCCGATATCCAGCATCGGATTCGGATGCACGGTTTCCGGTTTTACCTGGATCGTATTGGCATCCGCCTCAAATCCATTTCCACCAAATACCGAATAACGAAGTACAAAGGCATGATAGCCCATATTCATAAAGGAAAGAGCGACCGGTTCACCCTCTGCATCAGAAAGATCAAAATAACCGCCGCCCGGGCAGACGATTACTGCCGGCCGTTTAAAATTCGGCAGTTCCATCGCATTGACATTGTCACGGATGTACGTGGTAAGTGTAATTTCTTCTCTGCCTTCCACCAACTGAATCACTTCTGTTTTCATGTTTTTTCTCCTTATCACAGATATTTTATTCTATCATATCCAACCGCACTTAATCGGGCCGGTACAATACAGACTTTCAGTTCTCGTATTTTTCCAGATGATATTCCCTGTAATCCTCGATCAGAGATTCACTGTAGCCATACGGTTCACTGCCTTCCACACCGCCGATCCAGAGATTGCAAAGCGTCCTCGAAAAATCCTCCACACTGTCCTGGTGTTTTCGTACATTGTCATACAGGCTTTGGCCGACCTGCCAGCACTGGGCATAGAAATAATCACCCACTGTCTTGAAATGACAATAATTGCCGCCTTCGTCCTCGGGACAGGGCGCTCCCAGTGTGGATCGCGGAATACCGCCTCCGCCATATTTCAGTCCGCCCAGATTATTATCGGCAATTGCTACATCGGACAGCTCCTGCGGAAATCCGCTTCCTACTTCATGAAAGACCTGCAGTGCCAATATCCCCGGATACTTGATATGAAAACGCTTACAGTATTCCTTGTAGATAGGCATGACCGCGTCCAGATACTCCTGTTTATCCTTACACTGCTTCAGCTCTGCTGCTGTGATCTTTCCTGCCTTGATATCAAAAGAAACTCTGCGAACACCGCCGATCACGCAGACAAGCAGCAGGATCAGAAGAAGCACTCCAAGTATCTTCCCCATCGGAGAATACAGAAACCGCAGGATCTTCCTACGGGTCCGGTTCCACTTCCGTCTTCGCTTCCTCTGCTCCACTTTTTTTCGATCCTGCCCGCTTCTGCTGCCTCCTGCACTCTTTTTTTGAACTGTCTGCCGCACGTTCTTCTGTGCATTCGTACTATCCGCCATACAACTCCATTCTATAGATAAATGCTCTTAAACATTCGCTTTTCCATTTTGTTCTTTATACACTTTACCATATTTTTATATGATACGAAACCCGTCATTCTCATGTACACCTTGCCTGGCAGATCCAGCAATCGATGTATAAGAAGTATATCCCCAAAAAAAATAAGCGTCCAGCACACCTGAACGCTCTTTCAAAAACAAGCAAAAAGTTAGACCCGATCGATTGCTTCTTTCGATCGGGTCTTTACTGAAATGCCTGTAATTTCATCTTCATACACCTTCTGCTTTCATTAGAGTATGGGGTATTTCGTTATGTTTTTGTTGGACTGTACCTCTCTTTTCTTAAATTATAAGGACTTTCTTTTGTTTTCCTTTGGATTGTACCTCTCTTGTTTTGATGATTAAACTATAACATGGCCGCTCATTATTGTCAATCTTTTATTTTATATTTTTTATATTTTCAGTTTTTTTAATGTGTGCGCATCAATTATCTGTTTTATCAAGAATTGAACTTCTCTACTGAGCCCGGCATGAACGAAAACAAAATGTAAAAAATCCGACAGAATCATCCGTGCATATTCCCCTTGAATAAGCATCACACGATTCGATTGCCGGATTTTTTCTTTGTTCTTTTTATAGTTGTATCTGGCTGCTGCAGCTATAGCCAGGCGCCTGTATCATATTAACAGTATCAC
>JAUNAK010000010.1:50117-56367 GCA_030527665.1 Eubacteriales bacterium | reverse complement strand
GACACCGGAACCGACAAAGACACCGAAGCCGACAGCCACACCGACACCGACGGCTGCCCCTGCGCCGACGGAAAACCCGGCTGTACCAATGTACCGCCTGTACAATCCAAACAGCGGCGAACATTTCTATACAGCGGTAGAGGCGGAGAGAAAGGTGCTGGTATCGGTTGGCTGGCAGGCGGAAGGAATCGGCTGGTATGCACCGCGCATGTCAAAGTCAGCGGTATATCGAATGTATAATCCGAATGCCGGGGATCATCATTATACGATGTCTGCATCGGAACGGGATTTCCTGGTCAAGGCGGGATGGAACTACGAAGGAATCGGCTGGTATTCCGATACAAAGAAAACCATACCGCTCTATCGGCAGTACAATCCCAATGCACAGGCCGGTTCGCATAACTATACGACCAGTGCAGCTGAGAGGGATTTCCTTGTGAAAGCCGGCTGGCAGGAAGAAGGAATCGGCTGGTATGGATGTCTGGCCCGGTAGGGAATGAAGACGGACGCTGCGTGTATTGCGCAATACCATCGCAGGCACGCTCTCGCTGCCTTCGTCACGCAGCGGTACTAAGTTCGCTCTTCGAGCTCACTAAGTGCCGGCGGACTCAGAGCACCTGCTCATGGTACTTGTGCAATACATGCAGCTGAGAACTGAAAAAGTGAAAAATAATATAGGATACGAAGGAGAATAGAAGATGGCGGCTAAGGAATCGAAACTGAAACCGGGCAGTAAGCTTGGCGAGATCTTAAAAACACTGCAGGATTATAATATTGCAACCTACACGGGAGAGGATGACGGATATGATTATCTGCGGGAAGGCGATTATTGTATCACGGTTCTGAATCCTTCCGGAGATGAAGATCTGTACATTGACCTGGAAGAAGGATTTACCCTTACCTGCGGAGAGTGGGATGCGCATTATGAACCGTATCCGAAGGATTATCGAAACATGATGGAGGATATCCGCCGTTTTCTTGAGGGCGGTATGTATCTGGCGGTCGTTTCACAGGGAGAAGACTGGATCTGTTCCATGTCAGTGAATCAGAAGGAGCCGGATAAAGCATTTATGCTGAAGCAGCTGCGGGAGTTCCTGCACAGTGCAGATTGCGATGTTTTTATTCGTGAGATCGGCAAACGAGGAGCTTCCGTGAACTGCATTTTCTGGAACAGTGAAAAATGCCGTACCATTCGCGTGCGTCCGGGAGATCTGAAATAAGACGGGAATGAACAGAAGGGAAGGATAATTCCAGGAAGGATCAAGTAGGACAGGTTGAGGCGGAATAAGCAAGTGGAACGGAAATAAGGTGGAAGTGAGCAGATGGAACATCAACTAAGAAGAGTGGAGCGGACACTGGTATATAAGGGATCGGTTCTGGATATCTATCAGGATACGATGGTTCTGCCAGGCGGAAAAACAGAAAAATGGGATTTTGTTTCCCACAGAAAAGGTGGTGCCTGCATTGTTCCGGTACTTCCGGACGGCAGGATCCTCATGATCCATCAGTATCGGCCTGCGATCGACCGGGAAACACTGGAGCTTCCGGCCGGCGCACGGAATTCCGTGGATGAGGATACGGCAGTCACTGCTGCAAGAGAACTGGAGGAGGAGACCGGCTATCGTGCAGGCAGGCTGACCAGGCTTCTGCAGCTGAAAACAGCGGTTGCATACTGCAATGAGTTTACCGATGTATATCTGGCAGAGGAACTGGAACGGATCGGTGGACAGCAGCTGGATGAGGCGGAAGAAATTCGTGTAGAAGCTTTTTCGCTGCAGGACCTGCTGGGCAGAATCTATGCAGGACAGATCCAGGATTCCAAGACCGCTGCGGGTATTCTTGCCTATGCGGCAAAAAAATGAAAACCAACCGCACACATCGCATTGTCTGCCGTAAGATGTGAAAAAAAGCAGGATGGGTATGCGGAAAAAATATGATATACTGAAGAATATATAATCAAAATACGAATCTCACAGGAGGAATCGAGCGGCTCTTATGACATTGAGCAAGGAGAACGGATTCGGTTCCGGCATATCGAGGGACGATTGATCAGCAAATACGGAGGGTAAATAGAATGCGTATTTTAGTAACCGGAGGTGCCGGATATATCGGCAGCCATACTTGTGTGGAACTGCTGCAGGCAGGCTATGATGTTGTTGTTCTGGATAATCTCTATAATTCCAATGAAAAGGCAATCGAGCGTATCGAGCAGATCGCCGGCAAAAAGGTTAAGTTTTACAAAGATGATATGAGAGATCGTGCAGCGGTTGAGAAGATCTTCCGCGAGAATGAGATCGACGCAGTCATTCATTTTGCAGGCCTGAAGGCAGTCGGTGAATCGGTACGCAAACCGATCGAATATTATGAGACCAATATCGGCGGAACTCTGGTGCTTACCGATGTTATGCGCAATTTCGGATGCAAAAATATTATCTTCAGTTCTTCTGCAACTGTTTACGGCGATCCGGCACAGATCCCGATTACCGAGGAGTGCCCGAAGGGTACCTGTACCAACCCGTACGGCTGGACAAAATGGATGCAGGAGCAGATCCTGACGGATATTCATACCGCAGACAACGAGTGGAATGTGATCCTGCTTCGTTACTTCAATCCGATCGGCGCACATAAGAGCGGTCTGATCGGTGAGGATCCGAAGGGTATTCCGAACAACCTGCTTCCGTATGTGGCACAGGTTGCTATCGGCAAACTGCCGAAGATCAATGTTTTCGGAAACGACTATCCGACACCGGACGGAACCGGCGTTCGCGACTATATCCATGTGGTGGATCTGGCGATCGGACATGTAAAAGCAGTGGAGAAGCTGGCTGCCAAAGAGGGCGTATTTGTATGCAACCTCGGAACCGGCAACGGCTATTCCGTACTGGATGTGATCCATGCTTTCGAGAAGGCCTGCGGCAAGGAACTGCCGTATGAGATCCAGCCGCGCCGTGCCGGCGACATTGCCACCTGCTATGCAGAGTGTGCAAAAGCCGAGAAAGAGCTTGGATGGAAAGCACAGTACGGCATCGATGAGATGTGTGAGGATTCCTGGAGATGGCAGTCTCAGAATCCGAACGGATACAATGACTGATACAAGGCGGATCCTCTTCGGGATCAGCGGTTAAAAGGGAAAGAGTCAACAGAAGCGGGAAGCCCTGCTTCTGTTGACTCTTTTCTGCTAAAATGCTAAAATTTATCCCTAGTGAATGCCTCGAAATATCGGCAGATCCGAAATGTAAACAGACTGGAGATAAGTAAAGATGAATAAGGATAAAAAAGTACTCTATTCCGGTATGCAGGCGACCGGAAACCTGACACTGGGCAACTATCTGGGAGCTTTGAAAAACTGGCTGACTCTGGGTGATGAATTTGACTGCTTCTATATGATCGCAGACCTTCATTCCCTGACGGTTCGTCAGAATCCGGCTGAATTCAGAAAGAGAGCCAGACAGCTGTTCATGATCTACATCGCAGCAGGACTGGATCCGGAGAAAAACTGCATTTATTTCCAGCATATGGTACCGCAGCATGCGGAACTGGCATGGATGCTGAACTGCTTCACCTATATGGGCGAGCTGAACCGCATGACACAGTTCAAGGACAAATCTCAGAAACATGCAGACAATATCAATGCCGGTCTGTTTACCTATCCGGTACTGATGGCTTCCGATATTCTGCTGTTCCAGTCCGATCTGGTTCCGGTCGGTATCGACCAGAAACAGCATCTGGAGATCACCAGAGATATCGCCGAGCGTGTCAACAGCATCTATGGTGACGTATTTACCGTTCCGGAAGGCTACTATCCGAAGGTCGGTGCAAAGATCATGAGTCTGCAGGATCCGACCAAAAAGATGTCTAAGTCCGATGAGAATGTAAATGCAAGCATCTATCTGATGGATGATGCCGATACCGTTGTCCGTAAGCTGAAACGTGCGGTAACTGACTCCGAGGGTGTGATCGCATACAGACCGGAGCAGCCGGGCGTAAACAACCTGATCGACATTTACAGTGCCTGCACAGGAAAGAC
Source organism: Eubacteriales bacterium (assembly GCA_030527665.1). GTDB lineage: Bacteria > Bacillota > Clostridia > Lachnospirales > Lachnospiraceae > Bilifractor. The sequence goes on along the minus strand of JAUNAK010000010.1, from coordinate 52,340 downwards.
ACCGGAAGAAGCACTGAAAGATTTCGAGGGACAGGGATATGGTCAGCTGAAGACAGGTGTAGCTGAAGCAGTCAATTCCATTCTTGTGCCGCTGCAGACCAGAGTCAAAGAGCTGGAGCAGGATAAGACCTACATTGATTCCATTATCAAAAACAACGCAGAGAAAGCGCAGTACTATGCAAACAAGACTGTCCGCAAGCTGCAGAAAAAAGTAGGACTGATCGAGATGCCGAGATAATTAAAGACCACGTAGAAACAGTTTTTGTCGCCGGCTGCTTGCAGCCGGCGATTGCTTTTGCATGACCAGCGAGCCAAGTGGACATGCTTGCTGGTCTAGTTGGCGCCTAGTGCGACAACGTGGGAAACCTGCAAAGTGTGTTTTGCATAGTCCTCTCACAGGACAACAGAATACACGTAAATAAATGGTACTTATAAACAGGGGGACGAAAATGAAGAGAAAGTCAATTCTGGCATTGATTATGAGTGCGGTTATTACAATTGGCGCGGCAGATCAGGCATGGGCCGGCGCATTTGCAGCAGAGCAAAACAGGGAAAGCGATTGTACTTTGATATCGGATTTATATGAGGTGCGAAATACTGATGAACAGGCGGAAGATACGCTGGATGAATCGGAAGAAGTTTTAGCAATAGAAGAGAATTCTGTTTATGCAGAGGATTCGGATACGGAAGCAGGTTTAGAGGAAGAAGGAGATACCGAAGCTTCTGGTGATGATGATACTGTTTTGAAAAGCGGAGCAAGTGGTTCTTACGAGCCGGCTGTATTGAAAGACGGAGTTTATCAAATCGAAAATGCAGATCAGCTGTTCTGGTATGCTGCGGTAATGAATGCGGATGCCGCTGTAGAGAATGTGGGCGATTATGAAAAGGCAGGAGCTGTACTGGTACAGGATATTGATCTGAATCCCGGGATTGCATTTAATACAAACGGATATGTCGGTACAAGAGAACCGAGGATGTGGAAGCCAATAGAAATTCCGAATATGCAGTATACGTTTGATGGAAATAACCATTCGATCGCAGGTGTATATATCGTTGACAGTGGGCGGAATATCGGCTTTTTCAGCGAACAGAAAGGAGTGGATATTTATCATGAACAGTATAAAGCAGATATTTCCAATCTGATAATAAAGAATTCGTATTTTTGCCTTGAAGATAATAGCTATGACCTGGGGGCTGTGATCGGCAGTCTGGTTTACGGAAATATTACAAACTGTCATGTGCTTGGAGACTCTGTTATAAAAGGAGGAGCAGATACAGGAGGGATTTGCGGCATTATCAGGTACTCAGGAACGATTTCCCATTGTTCGAATGCGGCAGAAGTTACAGGAAGAACAACAGTAGGAGGAATTGTCGGCGGCAATGGACTTACGGAGATGCATCCGCGTATCAGAATCACAACAATAGAGGGATGTATGAATACCGGAGATATAACCGGAACCACTGCTGGCGGAATAGCGGGAAGTGATGGAATTTCTTCAAATATGATTTCCTTCTGCTGGAATGCCGGAAAAGTTTCGGCAAGCATGTACGGAGGCGGAATTATCGGTTATTCGTTTGGAAGAAAAGTTTCTGTGAACAGGATACAGAATTCCTATAACAGCGGAAGTATATCGTCTACGGGAGATATAGCGGCAAATGAAATATGTGCAGGTAGAAGCTATTGCCGCATAGAGAGCTGTTATTATCTTGATGAGAGCGAAGTTCCGAAAACATATCACTTTGGGGTACGTGTAAGTTCGGAACAATGTGCTTCCGGTGAACTGTGTTACCTGTTGTCTAGGGATTCTGAAAATCCATTATGGGGACAGAAGATTGGCGAAGAGGAACATCCGCAGTTATACAATGAGCATACGGTATTCCTGAAAACCAGAAAGAAATGCAATGGTGAAGTAATCGAGCAGGAGTATGCCAACGAAGAAAGCAACATTGTTGAAGATCATAACTTCTCAGAGATGCAGGAGGCTGTTCCGGCTACATGTACACAGGCCGGGAATCTGGAATATAAAACCTGCAGTACCTGCAAAAAATATTTTGACAGCTCTTCAAATCAGTTAAAGTCTGTAAGAATTCCGGCGAAAGGACATATTGAGGTCGTAGATACAGCAAAAGCTGCGACCTGTACCGAAACAGGGTTGACAGAAGGAAAACACTGTTCCGTCTGCGGCGAAGTGCTTGCAGAGCAGGAAGTTGTACCGGCACAAG
>JAUNAK010000010.1:0-50017 GCA_030527665.1 Eubacteriales bacterium | reverse complement strand
TACCGGCACAAGGTCATAAGGAAGTAATAGATGAAGCAAAAGAAGCAACATGTACGGAAACAGGGGTGACAGAAGGAAAGCATTGTTCGGTATGCAGCGAAGTGCTTGTAAAACAGGAAACAGTAGCGTCGAAAGGACATGTTGAAGCAGTAGATGAAGCAAAAGAAGCGACATGTACGGAAACAGGCCTGACAGAGGGAAAGCATTGTTCCGTCTGCGGCGAAGTACTTGTAAAACAGAAAACTGTACCGGCGAAGGGACATACATGGAACAGCGGTAAGGTAACAGTCCTGCCAACATCCATGAAAGAAGGTAAAAAAACTTACACGTGTACGGTTTGTAAAGCAACCAGATCTGAGAAAGCTGCAAAACTGGCAAGTACACCGGTATACCGTCTCTATAATCCGAACAACGGTGAACATTTCTATACAACATCCACAGGCGAGAGGAACAATCTTGCGAAAGTCGGATGGAAGTATGAAGGAATCGGATGGACGGCACCCAAAACATCGAAAACACCTGTTTACCGGGTGTATAATCCCAATGCAGGGGAGCATCATTACACAACTAGTAAGGGAGAGAAGAGTCATCTCGTAAAGGCCGGATGGAAGGATGAAGGAATTGCATTCTATTCCGATGATGCGAAGGGAGTTGCTGTATATCGTCAGTACAACCCGAATGCGGTAACCGGAACCCATAATTACACAACCAGCAAAGGCGAGAATGATGCGCTTGTAAAAGCAGGATGGAATGCAGAAGGAATCGGCTGGTACGGAATGAAATAATACATACGATGTGAGTCGATCTATATAATTATTAAAGAGGCGGCAGCTGTTCGAATGTTCGAAACAGCTGCCGCCTCTTTACATATTTGTCGTATTTTGAGGGCAGGGATGCTGGCGGATCAGTGATCTGCATCGAAAGTCTATTTCAGCAGTTTCTGCATGTCTTCCGGCGGATCTGCCTCGAAATGCATGGATTCTCCGGTGATCGGGTGCGGAAAATCCAGACTGAAGGAATGGAGAGCCTGGCGGGTGATGCCTGGAAGCCCGTCCGGATTGTAAAGGGTATCTCCCATCAGCGGATGTCCCTGTGCGGTCATGTGTACGCGGATCTGGTGGGTGCGGCCGGTCTCCAGCTGCAGGCGGACCAGAGAATATTCCGGATAGCGTTTCAGGGTCTCGTAATGTGTGACGGCACGGTCACCGTTTTCCGGATCGACACAGCGCTCGATCAGAGAGCCTTCTTTTCTTGCAATCGGCAGGTCGATGGTTCCGGAATCTTCGGTATGTCCTTCGGCAACGGCAAGATAGGTGCGGTGAATCTCCCGCTTCAGCAGTGTCTGTTCCAGAATGGAGGCACTGACCAGGTTTTTGGCAACGATCAGAAGTCCGGTCGTGTCCCGGTCCAGGCGGTTGATGCAGCGGAATACAAAGGGGATTCCCTGCTGCTGATAATACCAGGCAACGCCGTTTCCCAGTGTATTTGCGGGATGACCGACAGCCGGATGGATGGCTGTATCCGCCGGCTTGTTGACGATCAGCAGATCTTCATCTTCATATTCGATGCCGAAGGGAATCGGTGCGGGGATAATGTTGACAGAGGATTGCTCGTCCCGAACCATTGTGGTCAGCACATCGCCTTCAGACAGACGGAAGCGCATGTACACATGTACCCCGTTAACTTTGACGGCTTCCGGAATCGGCTTCATGGATGCCAGAATATGGCGGGAATAGCCGCGGTTCCGCAGGAATTCATGCACATCTTTGCCGGCGTCTTCTGCAGAGATCGTATAAGAAAAAACACGTTCCATGTTGGGGTTCCTTTCGAAGTTAGAAATCGGATAATGATGTATTTACAACAATACCACACTATAATGGGAAATACATTGTCGTTTTTTCGTAATTTATGCTATACTAGGTTGACGAAAGTCAAGTACTGTACCGATGAAAAACAGGAGAGGCGATGAGAAATTCCCGATGGAATTTGTTTGTTTTGTCGGCTCGTACTGTTATATAACGGGGGACTTGGCGGACATAGTCTGGCAATTGCCGCAGCAATGCGTGTAAGATATGCAAAAATGTGAGGTGTCTTATGGAGAAAAAATATGTTGCATATGTAGGTACCTATACACATGGAGAGAGTATCGGCATTCATCTGTATGATGTGGATGTGGAGAACGGCTCTCTGTCTTTCAGGAAGGTGATTCCGGTTAACAACTCATCCCATACCTGCCGTTCCGTCAACAAGAAGTTTCTGTATTCCATTGCCGATGAAGGCGTGGCAGTATTTGAAATCAAACCGGACGGCGATCTGGAGAAGATCAACCAGATCAATATCGACGGTATGAGAGGCTGTTATGTATCTGTTGATGAAACCGGAAAATACCTGCTGGTTGCCGGCTATCATGACGGCAAGGTTACGTTGATCCATACCCATCAGGACGGACATCTGGGGTCGGTAATGGACGGTGTATTCCATAAGGGATTGGGCAGTGTTGCGGAGAGAAACTTCCGTCCCCATGTAAGCTGTGTCCGCATGACACCGGATAACAAATATGTTTGTGCAGTTGACAACGGCATCGATCAGGTGAAGGTCTACAGAATCACCGACAGAGACAAGCTGGCACTGGTGGATATCATCCGCTGCGAGAGAGAATCCTGTCCGAGAAGAATCCGGTTTAGTCTGGACGGCAGATTTGCTTATATTCTGTATGAACTGGATAATAAAGTAGAAGTATTCTCCTATACGGATACACCGGACGGTCCGGAGTTTGAGCGCCTGCAGACACTGGCAACACCTTCGGATAATGTGGATCAGTTCCATGATGCGGCATCCGGTCTCTGTCTGTCTCCGGACGGCAGATATCTGTTTGCCTCCACAGCCGGTGATGATACGGTTGCCATGTTCGCCATTGATCAGGAAACCGGACTTCTGACAAAGCGCTTTGCACTGCCGATCAGCGGTTCCTATCCGAAGGACATTGCCATGTTCCCGGATGGAAAGCACATTGCCTGTGTCAATCATGAGTCCAATACCATTACGACATTTGCCGTTGATTATGAGAAAAATCTTCTGGTTCAGTCCGGCAGACCGATGAAAGTCGATACACCGAACTGTATCCTGATCACCGAGATGGGCTGCGACCAGGAGTAATCACTCGCCTGACGGTCGTTTGGGATATGACAGAACACGATTCAAACACGAATCCTCAGGCGGATTCATTATTGAATTGTATACACTTACAAATAGAAATGGTTAAAAGGAGACAGCATGGATAAGAAAGAATTTGCATTAAAGGCACATGAGGAATGGCAGGGTAAGATCGAGGTCACCTGCCGTGCGAAGGTTACAACTCCGGAAGAGCTTTCCGTAGCATATACACCGGGCGTTGCAGAACCCTGTATCAAGATCAGAGATGATGTGGATCTGTCCTATACCTACACCCGCCGTGCCAACATGGTTGCCGTTGTTACCGACGGAACCGCTGTTCTGGGACTGGGAGATATTGGTCCGGAAGCCGGTATGCCGGTTATGGAAGGGAAATGCGTTCTGTTCAAGACCTTCGGTGATGTAGATGCTTTCCCGCTTTGCGTAAGAAGCAAGGATGTAGACGAGATCGTTCATACCATCGAGCTTCTGGCCGGAAGCTTCGGCGGTGTAAACCTGGAGGATATTTCCGCACCCCGCTGCTTTGAGATCGAGAAAAAACTGAAAGAGCGCTGCGATATTCCGATCTTCCATGATGATCAGCACGGAACCGCTGTTGTATGTACCGCTGCTATGCTGAATGCGCTGAAGATCGTCGGCAAAAAACTTTCCGAGATCCGTGTGGTAACATCCGGTGCAGGTGCAGCAGGAACTGCGATCGTGAAGCTGCTGGTAAGTCTTGGACTGAAAGACGTTGTTATGTGCGACAGAAAAGGTGCGATCTATGAGGGCAGAGGCGATCTGAATCCGTTCAAGGAAGAGCTGGCACAGATCACCAACCGTGAGAAGAGAAAAGGGTCTCTGGAAGAGGTAATCAAAGGTGCCGATGTATTTATCGGTGTATCCGCACCGGGTGCTGTTACCCAGGAAATGGTTCGTTCCATGGCAAAAGATCCGATCCTGTTCCCGATGGCAAATCCGGTTCCGGAGATCATGCCGGAGCTGGCTAAAGAAGCCGGTGCTGCCGTTGTAGGTACCGGACGTTCCGATTTCCCGAACCAGATCAACAACGTTCTGGCATTCCCGGGAATCTTCCGCGGAGCGCTGGATGTTCGTGCATCCGATATCAACGATGAGATGAAGATCGCAGCAGCATATGCGATCGCTGATCTGGTCGATGAGAAGGATCTGAGTCCGGAATACATCATTCCGAACGCATTTGATGAGCGTGTGGCAAAAGTCGTTGCCGAAGCCGTTGCCGAGGCTGCAAGAAAGACAGGCGTTGCAAGACTGTAAACCGAATATACAGGCCGGGAACCGGTGCGTCAGCTTTTGCTTTTGGGAGCTGATTTTGTTTCTGAAGGCAGAAACGGTTCCCGGATGAATAAAAACAGCACGAAAGTGCTGTTTTTTTTAAAATACAAGGAATGGACAAGTGACAATCCGGAATTCTGATGTTATAATGAACACTGTATGTGTATATTTGCTTATACTTATTGATTCTATATAAGGAGGAATAGTTACGATGGCAAGAAAAATGAAAACCATGGATGGTAACACCGCGGCAGCTCATGCTTCCTATGCGTTTACCGAAGTGGCAGCAATCTTCCCGATCACACCGTCTTCCCCAATGGCAGAGCACACCGATGAGTGGGCTACCCAGGGAAGAAAGAACCTGTTTGGACAGGAAGTTCAGATCACAGAGATGCAGTCTGAGGCAGGTGCAGCAGGTGCCGTTCACGGTGCAATCACTGCAGGTGCTCTGACTACAACATACACAGCATCTCAGGGTCTTCTTCTGATGATCCCGAACATTTACAAAATTGCAGGTGAGCAGCTTCCGGCAGTATTTGATGTATCTGCACGCTGTGTAGCTTCTCACGCACTGAACATTTTCGGTGACCACTCCGACGTATATGCATGCCGCCAGACAGGTGCTGCTATGCTTTGCGAGTCTTCCGTACAGGAGGTTATGGACCTTACACCGGTTGCTCATGCAGCTGCTCTGAAAGGCAAACTTCCGTTCATCAACTTCTTCGACGGATTCCGTACTTCTCACGAGCTTCAGAAGATCGAGACATGGGATTACGAAGATCTGAGAGACATGCTGGATGTAGAGGCTCTGAAAGAGTTCAAGAAGAACGCACTGAGCCCGGAGAACCCGAGAGAGTTCGGTTCTGCACAGAACTCCGATATCTTCTTCCAGGCACGTGAGGCATGTAACCCGGTTTACGATGCTATGCCGGCAATCGTTCAGGAGTACATGGACAAAGTTAACGCAAAACTGGGAACAGATTACAAGCTGTTCAACTACTATGGTGCACCGGACGCAGAGCACGTTATCGTTGCTATGGGTTCTGTAAACGATACCATCGAGGAGACCATCGACTATCTGATGGCTCAGGGACGCAAGGTTGGTCTTGTAAAAGTTCGTCTGTACAGACCGTTCTCCAAAGAGGCCCTGATCGCAGCTATTCCGGAAACAGCAAAACAGATCTCTGTTCTTGACAGAACAAAAGAGCCGGGATCCATCGGTGAGCCGCTGTTCCTGGATGTTGTTGAAGCTCTTCGCGGAAGCAAATTCGACGGCGTTAAGATCTTCGGCGGACGTTATGGCCTTGGTTCCAAGGATACAACTCCGGAGCAGATCGTTGCTGTTTACGACAACACTACAAAAGAGAGATTTACAATCGATATCGTGGATGATGTTACATTCCTTTCCCTGCCGGCAGGCGAGCCGCTGGTAACCACTCCGGAAGGAACTGTTAACTGCAAGTTCTGGGGTCTGGGTGCAGACGGTACCGTAGGTGCTAACAAGAACTCCATCAAGATCATCGGTGACAACACAGACATGTACGCACAGGCTTACTTCGATTATGACTCCAAGAAGTCCGGCGGTGTTACCATGTCTCACCTTCGTTTTGGTAAGAAACCGATCAAATCCACATACCTGATCCACAAAGCAAACTTCGTAGCATGCCACAACCCGTCCTACATTACCAAGTTCAACATGGTACAGGAGCTGGTTGACGGAGGTACATTCCTTCTGAACTGCCCGTGGGAAGGCGAAGAGCTTGAGAAACATCTGCCGGGACAGGTAAAAGCATTCATCGCTAAACACAATATCAACTTCTACACCATCGACGGTGTTAAGATCGGTATTGAGGTAGGTATGGGACCGACCCGTATCAACACCATTCTGCAGTCTGCATTCTTCAAACTGACAGGAATCATTCCGCAGGAGAAGGCAATCGAGCTTATGAAGGCTGCTGCAAAAGCTACTTACGGACGTAAGGGTGATGATATCGTTCAGCTGAACTGGAACGCTATCGATGCAGGTGCTGACAAAGCAGTTAAGATCGATGTTCCGGCTGCATGGGCAGACTGTGAAGCAGAAGAGCTTGACTTCAAGAAACATTCCGAGGGACGTCCGGAAGTTCTTGACTTCGTTAACAACATTCAGCTTGCTGTATCCGCTCAGGAAGGTAACTCCCTGCCGGTATCCGCATTTACAAAATATGTAAATGGTGAGACTCCGTCCGGTACAGCTGCATATGAGAAACGTGGTATCGCAGTTAACGTTCCGACATGGAATGCTGAGAACTGTATCCAGTGTAACAGATGTTCCTATGTATGTCCGCACGCTGCAATCCGTCCGTTCGCTATGAACGACGCTGAGGTTGCTGCTGCTCCGGAAGGCTTCAAGAGCCTGCCGATGACAGGTATGCAGGGATACACATTCTCCATCCAGATCTCTTCCCTTGACTGTACAGGATGTGGTTCCTGTGCAAATGTCTGCCCGGGCAAGAAGGGTGCGAAGGCTCTGGATATGGTAGCTCTTGGCTCTGCTCTTGATCAGCAGAAAGCATTTGATTATGCAGTTAAGACTCCGGAGAAGGCTGACGTTATCTCCAAATTCAAAGTATCTACCGTTAAGGGATCCCAGTTCAAGAAACCGCTTCTTGAGTTCTCCGGCGCTTGCGCAGGCTGTGGTGAGACCCCGTACGTAAAACTGATCACTCAGCTGTTCGGTGACAGAATGCAGATCGGTAATGCTACCGGATGTTCTTCTATCTGGGCTAACTCCGCTCCGTCCACACCGTACACAGTAAACGACCAGGGCAGAGGTCCGGCATGGTCCAACTCTCTGTTCGAGGATGCAGCTGAGTTCGGTTATGGTATGCTTCTGGGACAGAACGCTATCCGTACAGAGCTGAAAGCAAAAGTTGAGGAGATCGCTGCCAACGCAGATAAGGAAGAGACAAAAGCAGCTGCTCAGGAGTGGCTTGATACCATGGCTCTGGGTGCTGAGAACAGAGTTGCTTCCGACAAACTGGTTGCAGCAATCGAAGGATGTGACTGTGAGGCTTCTCAGTTCATCATGGACAACAAACAGTTCCTGGCTAAGAGCTCCAACTGGATCTTCGGTGGAGACGGCTGGGGATATGATATCGGTTTCGGCGGCCTTGACCATGTAATTGCTTCCGGCAAAGACATCAACGTTATGGTTATCGATACTGAGGTATATTCCAACACCGGTGGACAGTCCTCCAAGGCTACACCGACTGCTGCAGTTGCACAGTTCGCTGCAGGCGGAAAAGAGACCAAGAAGAAAGATCTTGCTTCCATCGCTATGTCCTACGGTTATGTATACGTAGCACAGATTGCTATGGGTGCTGATTACAACCAGGCTGTTAAGGCTATCACTGAGGCTGAGGCTTATCCGGGTCCGTCTCTGATCATCGCTTATGCTCCGTGTATCAACCATGGTATCCGCAAGGGTATGGGCAAATCCATGACAGAGGAGGCTCTGGCAGTAGAGGCTGGTTACTGGCATCTGTTCCGTTACAATCCGCAGAACGTTGGTACTGCTACTCCGGCATTCACTCTTGATTCCAAGACTCCGAATGCTGACAAGTATCAGGACTTCCTGGACGGTGAGGTTCGTTACAACTCTCTGAAACGTTCCAACCCGGCTAAGGCTGAGGTTCTTCAGGCTAAGAACAAAGCTGAGGCAGCTGAGAGATATACTTACCTGAACAAACTGATCAAACTGTACGGACCGAACGAGGACTAATTACAGGTTCTCTGCAGACGTACGGACGGGCAGGTGTCAGCGAAAACTGACCGGGATTCCGTACCGGGTCTCGCAGAGCATGACTTGAAATACAGTCCGGACGGCAGTATAGAATGTAACAGGATCTAAATCGAAACGGCAGGCTTTCGCAGATTGCGAAAGACCTGCCGTTTCTTGCGTCTGAAAAGCCTCTATGATATACTGAATCCAGTATGCGCATTGACGAATCGTATGCGCACAGAAAGGCTGGGGTTGTAGAAGTATGGCAATAGACAATAGTTTTATTATTAAGAAAATAGAGAAATTCGAGTATCTGCATATTCTGTATTCAACGGCGACCAAACTGCCGTTTATCGAGTGCGACGATGAGACCTTTGATGATCAGATCTATGCATTTACAACAGAAGAGATGACACAGGCATTTGCCCGTCGCTATATCACCGACAAGATCCTTCTGAATGCAGTCAAGATTCCAAATGATGTGTTTCAGAAGTTTTTCAGAAGTCTGTATCTGCTTGGCGTAAATGCGGTTATGATCCAGGATGAAGGTGCACCTGTTCGTGTACAGCTGTCACAGCTGTGTGAGGCACCGGATATTTCGGAGATGAAGAATACAAAGGTTCCTGCGGCTAATCCGGAGATGCAGCTGACAGGCATCTATTTCATGCAGGAGCTGACCAGACCGATCCAGAGAAGCAATGCCGAGAAAAAACATCTGCATGAACTGGAGGAGGAGATGGCGCATAACCTGCTGAATTCTCCGCTGATCCTTACCATGGATACGACCGGAATCGAAGGTAAATGGAATCCTGCAGACAAAAATCAGCGTCCGAAGGTACCGATGGTAACGACCAAGAACGGCAAGAGTTATCAGCCGGTATATACCGAGATCGGTGAAGTGCGGAAGTTCATGCAGCAGACAAAGAGTCAGCAGAGACTGGAGATGCTGGCTATGCCGTACGAGAAACTGGAAGGTTTTCTGGTGGGAGCTTCCGAAGGCTTTGTTTTCAATCCGGGCGGATTCAATCTGATTCTGAACCGGGACCAGTATAAACAGATGTTGACAAGATACAAACAGGAGGCCGGTGAATGATCTCGGATGCCTATCAGTTAATCAGCAAAGAATATATCGAGGATGTACATGCAGAGGGCATGCTCCTCAGACACAAAAAGAGCGGGGCAAGAATTGCCCTGCTTTCTAATAATGACGAAAACAAGGTGTTTAACATCGCTTTTCGTACACCGCCGACCAATTCCACCGGTGTAGCACACATCATTGAGCATACCGTGCTCTGCGGATCCCGCAAATTTCCGCTGAAGGATCCTTTCGTAGAACTGGTAAAGGGATCTCTGAATACCTTTCTGAATGCAATGACCTATCCGGACAAGACCATGTTTCCGGTGGCCAGCTGCAACGATGCGGATTTCAGGAATCTCTGCGATGTCTATCTGGATGCCGTTTTTTATCCCAACATATACAAAGAAGAAAAAATCTTCCGTCAGGAGGGCTGGCATTTTCATCTGGAAAAACCGGAGGATCCGCTGACCTACAACGGTGTTGTATACAATGAAATGAAAGGTGCGTTTTCCTCTGCCGATGAGGTGCTGGACCGGACGATTTTCAATACGCTGTTTCCGGATACTCCTTACGGTGTGGAATCCGGCGGCGATCCGGAGGTGATTCCGGCTCTTACCTACGAAGAGTTTCTGGATTTTCATAAAAAATATTATCATCCGTCCAACAGCTACATCTATTTCTACGGAAATATGAATATGGAAGAGCAGCTGGACTGGCTGGATCGGGAATATCTGTCCGCGTTTACCTGTGAAACGATCGAATCCGGAATCCCGTTCCAGACTCCGTTTGCCGAGCCGAAGCGGGTCGTATGCGAGTATCCGATCCTGGAGGATGAGCCGGAGGAGGAAAGTACCTATCTGTCCACAAGCATGGTAGTCGGAAGCTGCGAGGATGTTCGTCTGAACATGGCCTTCAGTATTCTGGAATATGTGCTTCTGGATGCACCGGGTGCGCCTGTCAAGCAGGCGCTGCTGGATGCCCATGTGGGCAAGGATATTCAGGGATCCTACAGCGATGGAACGCTGCAGCCGTTTTTCTCCGTGATCGCGACAGATGCGGAAGCGGCCGATGAGGAGCGCTTCCTTACGATCATTCACGATACACTGGAGAAACTGGCAGAGGAGGGACTGGATCCGAAAGCACTGGCATCCGGCATCAATTATTTTGAATTCCGTTTCCGCGAGGCGGATTTTGCAAGCTACCCGAAGGGACTGATCTACGGCATCGATCTCTTTGACAGCTGGCTGTATGACGAGAATCGTCCCTTTGACTATCTGAAGGAACTGCAGGTATTTGAAGACCTGAAGAAGCTGTCTAAGGAAGGCTATTTCGAAGAACTGATCCGTACCTGGCTGCTGAATAATCCGCATACGGCCGTGGTTACCCTGGTTCCGAAGAAGGGGCTGCAGGCAGAACGCGATGCAAAGCTTGCAGAAAAGCTTGCGGAAGTAAAAGCATCCCTTACGGAGCAGGAAATTGCCGTTATTGTGGAAAAAACCGCAGAGCTGAAGGCGTACCAGGAGGCTCCGGACAGCGAAGAAGCTCTGGACAGCATCCCGCTTCTTAAGAGAGAGGATATCGCAGCAAAGACACCGGTGGTTCTGTCCTGTGATCCGGAGAAAGCGGATGGTACAACTCTTCTGAAACACCATTACTATACGAACGGCATCGGCTATCTGACACTGCTGTTTGATACAGCCGGTGTTCCGCAGGAACTGATTCCCTATCTGGGGCTGCTGAAGTCTGTCCTTGGTTTTGTCAGCACGGAACATTATACATACGGTGAATTGTTCCATGAGATCAATGCCAATACCGGAGGCATTCACTGCGGACTGCAGTCTCTTCCGGTTAACAAAGGGGAAGAAGGGGACAAGGGATACCGGATGTTCGCCATTCGCGCCAAATATCTGATTCCCCGTCAGGATTTCGTCTTTGATATGATCCGGGAGATACTGGAAACATCCAGACTGGAAGACACCAAGCGCCTGTATGAGATCATTGCCAGCCAGAAGGGCGGTCTGCAGCATTCGATTCCTGCTGCGGGCCATGCATCGGCGGCTAAACGTGCCCTTTCCTATCAGTCGGAGCTGTCCTGGTGGTCGGAACAGACAACGGGAATTGCTTATTTCCGGCTTATGGAACGCCTGGAGAAGAATTTTGAGGAAGAAAAAGAGGATCTGATCAAAAAGCTGCAGCTTCTTATGAAGATCATTTTCCGTCCGGAAAATCTGACTGTCAGTCTGACGGCTGATGATGAGGCGTTCGAGACGGCCGGCGAGGAGGTTCGGAAGCTTCGGAAAGCGCTTTGCACCGAGCCGGTGGAGAACGGAAGTCTCGAATGGAAACCGGAACAGAAGAATGAGGGATTCAAGACATCCGGACAGGTACAGTATGTGGCACTGGCAGGAAATTACCGGAAAGCAGGCTTTGCCTATACCGGTGCATTCCGCATTTTGAAAGTGCTTTTGAACTATGAGTATCTGTGGATGAATATCCGTGTGCAGGGCGGCGCCTATGGCTGTATGAGTGCGTTCAAGCGTTCCGGCGACAGTTATCTGGTCACCTACAGGGATCCGCACATGAAACGATCCTGGGATGTATTCAGGGGACTTCCGGACTTCCTGCGGAATTTTGAAGCCGATGACCGGACCATGACAAAGTATGTCATCGGTACCATCAGTGAGCTGGATACGCCGATGAATGCGTCGGCCAAAGGCAGTCTTTCTCTGAATGCCTGGTATGCATCCCTTACGGAGGAGGATTTCCAGAAAGAGAGAGATGAGATCCTGCAGGCAGAGGTTGCGGATATCCGTGCACTCGCAGCACCCTGTGAGGCTGTCGTTTCGGATAACAATCTCTGTGTCATCGGCAGCGAGACCGTTCTGGAAAAGGATAAGGAGCTGCTGAACAGTCTGGAACCGCTGATCCGTGAGTGAGATGATTCTCCGAATAACGGGGATGCTGCATATTGCAGAAACGAAAATCGAAAGAAAAAGCCGCCGGAGGTTCCGGCGGATCGAGGATAAAATATGGAAGAAAACAAACAGCTGCGATCCGGCTTTGTAGCTCTGATCGGCCGCCCGAATGTAGGGAAATCCACGCTGATGAATCATCTGATCGGTCAGAAAATTGCCATTACATCAAGAAAACCGCAGACGACCAGAAACCGGATCCAGACCATCTACAACAGTGAGGAAGGCCAGATCATCTTCCTGGATACACCGGGTATTCATAAGGCAAAAAACAAGCTTGGTGAATATATGGTGTATGCCGCAGAAAGTACACTGAAAGACGTGGATGCCGCTCTCTGGCTGATCGAGCCGGGAGATTATGCCGGTGCCGGTGAACAGCACATTGCCAAAATGCTGGATAAGTCCGGTCTTCCGGTCATTCTGGTCATCAACAAGATCGACAAGGTTAAGAAAGAAGTCGTTCAGACCACCATCGATACCTACAAGGATCTGACGAGATTTGAAGCCATCGTTCCGGTTTCGGCCCTTCGCAGCCGGAATCTGGAAGATCTGATCCGGAATCTGTTCAGGATCCTTCCCTACGGACCGCGGTTTTTTGATGAGGATACACTGACGGATCAGCCGATGCGGCAGATCGCTGCGGAGATGATCCGCGAAAAGGCACTGCGCTCGCTCGGAGAGGAGATCCCGCATGGAATTGCCGTTGTGATCGACAAGATGCGGGAACGACCGGATGGTTCGCTGACTGATATCGAAGCAACGATCATCTGTGAGAGGGATTCTCATAAGGGAATTATCATCGGCAAAAAAGGTGTTATGCTGAAAAAAATCGGATCGGAAGCCCGTGAGGATATCGAAAAGCTCCTGGAACAGAAGGTGAATCTGAAGATCTGGGTCAAGGTTCGCAAAGACTGGCGTGACAGTGATATTCTGGTGAAAAACTACGGTTATGACAAGAAACTCCTGAAGGAGTAACGGCCTATGGATGATACAATAGAAGTTTCCGGAATGGTGCTGTCTTCCATGCCGATGGGAGAGAATGACCGACGGGTGGTTCTGCTGACACGGGAGCTTGGAAAAGTCAGTGCATTTGCCACAGGTGCCAGACGTCAGGGGAATACCCTGATGGCACCGACCAATCCCTTTGTTTTCGGAACGTTTTATCTGAAGCCCGGAAGATCTGCCTACAAGCTGGTCCAGGTCAAGGTACTGGATTATTTCACCGAGATGGCAAAGATGCAGCCCGGTGTGTATTACGGCTATTATTTTCTCGAGTTTGCCGGATACTATATGCGGGAGGGACTGGACGGCACCGATACGTTGAATCTTCTCTATTTGACGGTACGGGCTCTTATGAAGCCGGAGCTGGATGACCGGCTGATCCGCAGGATCTTTGAGCTGCGGCTGATGACCATCAACGGAGAATATGCGCCGGAGGCGTCCGGAATCTCGGAAGGAACTCTGTATACGATCCAATATATCATGCAGGCGCCGCTTACGAAGCTGTATACGTTCGCGGTCACGGAAGAGATTCTGCGTGAACTCTCCCGTACATTGGAACGGCATATGCGTCGGGTTCTGGACAGGCAGATCAAGAGCAAACAGATTCTGGAAATGATGTTGGATTGACGAGGAAAACCACAAAAAACAAAAAAATCCCCCAAAAACCAAAAAATAATTCGCTATTCTGTTTTGGCTTTGTTATAATGATTCATATGGTAAGAACGTGAAAACGAACCGGAGAGCATAAGTGATTGATTTTTTTCGGCTCGTGTTGCAGGTTGTTTAAAAGTGATTTTTAAGGAGGAAAGTGGCAATGAAATACTATGCAGCGATCGATATGGGTGCATCCAGCGGACGTCTGATGCTGGGCTGGCTGGAGAACGGTAAATTTCAGCTGGAAGAGGTTCATCGTTTCGAGAATGGAATGGTAAAAAAGGACGGAGAACTTTGCTGGGAGTTTGACCGGATCTACAAAGAGATCGTTACCGCATTGAAGAAGTGCAAAGAGATCGGAAAGATTCCCTGCAGTCTGGGCGTAGATACCTGGGGTGTTGACTTTGTTCTTCTGGACAAAGATGAGAACATTGTCGGCAATACCGTAGGCTACCGTGATCACCGTACCGACGGTATGGATGAGGAAGTATACAAGATCATTTCTCTGGAGGATCTGTATGCGCGTACCGGAATTCAGAAAGCCATTTTCAATACCGTATACCAGCTGATGGCTGTGAAACAGCAGCATCCGGAGTATTTTGAGCAGGCAGAGACTCTTCTGTATGTACCGGATTATTTCCACTACCTTCTGACAGGTCAGAAAGTAAACGAGTACACCGAGGCTACCACAGGCCAGCTGATCAATGCAGAGACCTGCGAATATGACTGGGAGCTGATCGAGAAACTTGGATATCCGAAGAAGATCTTCCAGAAGGTCGTTATGCCGGGAACCAGCCTTGGAAATCTCCGCCCGGAGCTTGCTGCCGAGATCGGATACGATCTGGAGGTTGTTGTTCCTGCAACACATGATACCGGATCCGCTGTTCTGGCAGTTCCGGCCAATGATGATGATTTCGTATACATCAGTTCCGGTACCTGGTCCCTGATGGGTGTGGAGAGAAAAACAGCAGATACTTCTGCCAGAAGCTGTGAGCTGAACTTCACCAATGAAGGTGGATATGACCGCCGCTTCCGTTATCTGAAAAACATCATGGGTCTGTGGATGATCCAGTCCATTCGCCATGAGGCAAATGATGCATACAGCTTCTCAGAGATCGTGGATCTGGCGGAGGCTGAGAAGGACTTCCCGTCCCGTGTAGAAGCAAATGACGAATGCTTCCTTTCTCCGGCCAATATGACCGAAGAGGTTAAGGATTA
The DNA here is from genome assembly GCA_030527665.1 of Eubacteriales bacterium. Taxonomy (GTDB): domain Bacteria; phylum Bacillota; class Clostridia; order Lachnospirales; family Lachnospiraceae; genus Bilifractor. Next base: position 34,866 of record JAUNAK010000010.1, on the reverse strand, counting down.
CTGCAGAAGAACCGGACAGAAAGTGCCGGAGAACTTCGGACAGCTTTCCACCGTTATTTACACTTCTCTGGCAGACTGCTATGCACAGACGGTAAAAGAGCTGGAAGAGATCACCGGCAGAACCTATTCCCGTATCCACATCGTGGGCGGCGGCTCCAATGCCGAGTATCTGAACATCCTGACAGCACGTGCCTGCCACAAGGAAGTACATGCAGGCCCAGGTGAGGGAACCGCAATCGGAAATATTGCTGCGCAGATGATCAAATCCGGTGAGTTTGCTTCTGTAGAAGCTGCCCGTGACAATATTCATGAGTCCTTCGGTATCAAGGTTTATGACGCAGAAGGAAACAGAATCAAATAAGATATACGGGATCAAATACGATTGACAGAATCAAAAAAGAAATGAAAAGCTCTTCGCTGCAGTTTTGCGGTGAAGTGATTTTCTTAAATTCGCAGAATTTTTGCGGTGAAGAGATTTTTCTAATTCACTGCAGTTCTGCGATGAAGAGATTTTTTGAATTCGCAGCAGTTTTGTGATGGAGAGCTTTTGCGGGGCTGGAGTTTTTATGGTGAATAGTTTCGAGAAGATGGAAGAGGTTAAAATAGACGTAACATCAGTTGGTTTTTTACCTAAACCAATTCAAAAAGATAATATATGATTATACATGTAAAGAACACAACACATTGAAAAACGGCATTGACCGGGTTCGGGTTCATATATAAAGGAGAGAATAAAAATGAGAAAAATGGAAAAGTTATTTACAGTTTGCTTCGGTGGTTTCAGCGTAAATGAGATGAAAGATTATCTGCAGTATGCAGGAAACAGAGATTACTTCTCTGATTTCTATGTACAGTAATAGATAGAATAATTGCATAATACAAAATAAAGCCCTGCTGCAGTCTCCGCAGCAGGGCTTTTTGCATAGTGCCTGAGGGACAGCTCTTGTTTCCGGGCAGGCGTCGGGATGACTCCTGATTCTGGCCTGATGCCGGGGCAGCTTCTGATTCCGTGCCGGTGCCGGACTCCCCAAATGGATGATTGTTCGCTTTATATGGGTTTGTTATAATAATGATATCCCAATGAAGGAGGACGGACATATGAGGAAGAACAGACAGACCCGAAATATGAAAAAGTATATAGCTGCAGCCGCGGCGGTTCTGCTTGCGGCGGGAGTGGTTATGACAGGCTGCGGAAGCAGTTCCGGCAGTTCAGAGACGGGAACTGCAGGAGATGCAGCATACACGGAAGCGGCATATGCAGATGATGCGTATTTGAATGTTACGTATGCTGCTGAGGAAGCAGCGGATGAAACGGCTGCCTACGATTCGGCTGAAGCAAAGACGGTAAACGGAACAGCGGATCGGACGCAGGTTCCTTCTGAGCAGAAGCTGGTATATCACGGTAATGTTTCTCTTCAGACGATCGCCTATGCAGATACGATGCGGATGATCCGGGAGCAGTTGGGGAAATACAACGGATTTACGGAAAGCGAGTCGGAAAGCAACAATACCTATGACTGGTATGATGCAGAAACATATAAGGAGAAGGATCCGAATGCCTATCAGAATCGAAATGCATATCTGACCGTTCGCGTTCCATCGGAAAATTTTGAAAAATTCATGAGTTCTCTGGAAAACTGCGGTCAGGTTATGAACCGCAGCACAAGCACGGAGAATATCAGCCGAACATACAGTAACACAGAGGCGTCTATTGAGGCACTGGAAAAAGAACAGACCAGGCTTCTGGAAATGATGGACAAAGCTGTTTCGGTTGAGGAAATGATCGAAGTAGAGACGCGGTTGACGCAGGTAGAGACGGAACTGAATCAGGCGAAGACCCTGCTTTCGGGAATGGATTCCAGTGTGAATTATTCGACGATCACTATCGATATCACAGAAGTGCATAAATACACACCAATCACTCCGGAACCGGAAACCTTCGGCGGCAGAGTGAAGGAAGCATTTGCTGGAACCTGGAGATTTTTTGTGAAAGCATGTCAGGGCCTGGTACTTGCACTGATCTGGCTTCTTCCGCTTCTGATCGTAGGAGGAATCATTGCTGCATTTGTACTCTGGCTGGTGTTCAGAGGTAAAAAGAGAAGAGCACTGAAGAGAGAACAGAAGGAAGCGGAACGAAGAGCCGCAGCTGAACGTGATATGGCTGTGCGGCAGGCAGCTATGCGTGAGGCTGCCATGCGTGAAAATGCTCTCCGGATGGCACAGACGGAGCATGGAAATGAAACAAATCCTGATCCGGCAGCAGTTCCCGGTGATGTACCTGTGCAGCTGCAGCAAAAGGCAGAAAATGAGTCTGTGAAATAGAGCGGGAATACATCTGAAAAATACAGAGAAGCAAATAAAGAAAGTGCCGTAGAAACTGCAGAGAAGCTGATAAAGAAAGAACCGGTAAAAGCAAAGAGGGGAAAAAAGAGCGGAGGCAAATCTCCGCTCTTTTTGTATTGCGGGTTGACCCACAGGGGAGTGTGTGCTATTATAATGGCATGTATAAATTCTATATCATCTTTTGTGGTGAAGCAGAAATGCTGAGAGGGAACCAGGTGCAAGTCCTGGACGATCCGGTCACTGTAAATGGGGAGCGAAGCACAAGATGCCATTGTATATCCGCAATACGAGAAGGCGTGCTGGGTGGTGATCCATAAGTCAGGAAACCTGCCATGATAGAAGAAGGTTGAGACTACCGAGAATAGTTTCCATCCAAGTCGCAAGATATGGAATGCCTGAACGAGTAATCACTCCGCCAGAAACCTTAGAGCAGGATTTATGCATGGTTAAACGGCAGGGTGAGATACTTCGGAACAGGCATTTTTTATTTTATCGATCATCGATTTTCCTCCGCAGCTAGTTGATGAAAGATTTTCCGCAGAATAAGAAAGCAATCCGAAGTAATCCCCCACCACTTTTACGACACGTCCCTGAGAAGGGGCTTTTTTTTTACCCTGAAACCGGAAATAATGATGAACCGGCGGGAGAAGGTGCAGAAGCGGCTGAGGAAAAACATAGGGGAGACAGCTGCTCCGACCGGAAAATACAGACGAGCAAGGGGAAGCGGAAGTAAGGGAAAATAAGGAAAAGTAATCTCAGGTTGTGCGAAGTACGGAAAAATGGTATAGTAAAGCTGCTGTAAATCGGAGGAAAATAGTAGGATTTATTTGGAGAGATATGCGTATATGAAAGAGACGATGACAGAGATGACGGCCGAACTGGACCGCATCATGGAAAATAAAAAAATGCAGGAATCGGGTGAGCATGATCGGCTGATCGACAGTATCCTTGAGAGCTACGAGCGTTATCCGGTCAGTACACGACTGAATGTGCAGAGCATTCTGAACAAGGAGCTGCTTCTGGATGTGCTGGAGAAGCTGCGCCAGATCCTGTTTCCGGGATATTATGATAAGAGCCGCATTCGTGCTGACTACATTCGTTATATTGTTGGTGAGAAAGTGGAGTATGTACAGTACCATCTGACGAAGCAGGTTGCCATTGCACTGGGGACACAGGAATCCTGTGAAGACTGCAGCCGTTCGGCGCTGCTGGCTCAGGCGGAAGGTATTGTTAATCAGCTGATTGCCCGTATTCCGGATATCAGAGAGGTTCTGGCTACGGATATTCAGGCTTTCTATGACGGAGATCCGGCTGCATACAGTTTTGATGAGATCATTCTCAGTTATCCGGGACTTCTTGCAATTTCAACCTATCGAATTGCACATGAGCTGTGGGCTTTAAAAGTTCCGCTTATTCCGCGTATTATGACCGAGCATGCACACAGCCTTACCGGAATCGATATTCATCCGGGTGCCACGATCGGCAGATATTTCTTCATCGATCACGGAACCGGAATCGTAATCGGTGAAACGACCGAGATTGGTGATTATGTGAAAATCTATCAGGGAGTTACTCTGGGCGGTATTTCCACAAGGAAAGGACAGGCACTGAAAGGCGTGAAGCGCCATCCTACGATCGGAAATCATGTTACCATCTATTCCGGTACATCGGTTCTCGGCGGAGATACCTACATTGGCGATAATGTTACCATCGGAGGCAATACCTTTGTTGTTCGATCGGTTTCTGCGAATATGAAGGTCAGTGCACGCGCACCGGAGCTGGAGTATTCCTTCAGCGGAGAATATCCGGACAGTAACTGGTTCGAGATCTGAGACCTGCCGGCGGCAGAAGGTTCAGCTCGATTTGAAACTGCACGGACGGGAAAATGGCTGAATGTGTGAATTCTATGTGTTCATATTTGTATTTGGTGGTTTCTGTTGTTTTATTGACAGAAAAAATGCAATATTCTATAATAAACGGATAAGATACCTCAAAAAACGAAAGTGATTGATTCACGGGTACAAGGTGAATCGCGTGAGAGGACGGAGCAGTTATGGAAACGATGAAGGGCGCAAATGCAGTCATCAGCTGTATAAAAGGAAGTATATCTCTTGAACTTGCCAAGGAACTGATGCAGCGTGTGGAAGATTATGCGAAGAGCAAAGGACTTGCATGTGTTGTTGCGGTTGATGATGCACATGGCAATCCGATTGCAGTTCATGTAATGGAAGGGGCATTTCTGGTGAGCTTTGAGGTTGCAACACAGAAAGCCTATACTGCAGCTGCGGTCAAGATGTCTACATTGGAGCTTCAGAAACTGGTTCAGCCGGGAGGTACGTTCTATGGTTTGGAATCGCTGCAGGGAGGGAAAATCGTAACCTTCGGCGGCGGTGTTCCTCTGAAGATCGGAGAGACGATCGTCGGCGGATTGGGAATCAGCGGCGGAACCGGAGAACAGGATAACGATGTAGCAGAGTACGGCATCAAGGTTTTCCGTGAACTGATCGGCAGTTAAAACAGACAGAAAGTATCCGCTTATACGGATAGAATAACAGCAGAATACAGGAAGGCGGTGCTTACCGGAACGGAAGCACCGCCTTCCTGTGTTTTTGAATCACTTTTTTTAATAATTGTGTTGTATTATGTTGAATTGAACCGGAGAGGTGTGTGGTTTTGTGTAAAAAACTCCCTTCCTGCACTTGCGAAACAAGCAGAGAGAGTACTATAATATTCTATAGCTAAAAGTGGGGGAAAAGCACCTTTAAACGGATGCGGTCCTGCTTGAAGAAGACAGGGTTCGGCAGCAGAGATAAAAGGAACCTTTTTGGAACGATACAGTTGTACGGCTACAAGTTTAAGAATACGGAGAAATAAAATGAAAAGATCAAAACGTATTGAGGCTCTGGATAAGCGTCCGGTCAATCTGGACGGCTATATCAATGAGTGGCCGGAGATGGGCTTTATTGCAATGAAGAGCCCGTATGATCCGCCGGCTACCATTCGTATCGAGAACGGAAAAATCGTAGAGCTTGACGGAAAAGCAAGGGAAGATTTTGATTTTCTGGATTCTTTCATCGCAGACTATGCAATCAATATAGAAAGAGCGGAAGCGTCCATGGCGATGAGCTCTTTGGAGATCGCCAGAATGATCGTGGATATTCATGTGTCACGAAAAGAGGTTCTGGAAGTTATCTCCGGCATTACACCGATGAAGATGACGGAAGTTATCAACGAACTGAATGTTGTGGAGATCATGATGGGTATGCAGAAAATGCGTGCCCGCAAACGTCCCGGTAATCAGGCACATATTACGAATCTGAAGGATGATCCGGTTCAGATTGCAGCGGATGCTGCAGAGGGGGCCCTTCGAGGTTTTGCCGAGGAGGAGACCACGATGGGCGTAGCCAGATATGCACCGCTGGATTCAATCGGACTGCTGATCGGTTCCCAGTGCGGCAGACCCGGTGTGCTAACGCAGTGTTCTGCAGAGGAAGCTACCGAGCTGGAGCTTGGTATCCGCGGACTTACAACCTATGCGGAGACGCTTTCTGTATACGGAACCGAGAAAGTATTTATTGACGGTGACGATACACCCTATTCCAAAGCATTTCTGAACTCGGCATATGCGTCCAGAGGTTTGAAAGTTCGATTCACCTCCGGTTCCGGTTCTGAGGTTCTGATGGGAAGCAGTGAGAAGAAATCCATGCTGTATCTGGAGTGCAGATGTCTGTATGTGACCAAAGGTGCAGGCAGCCAGGGTATTCAGAACGGTTCGGTCAGCTGCATTGGTATTGCGGGTGCCGTTCCGGCAGGTATTCGTGAGGTCGTCGGAGAAAACCTGGTAGCAGCTCTTCTCGGACTGGAATGTGCATCTTCGAATGACCAGAGCTTTTCTAACTCGGATATGCGTCGTACGGCAAGAACCATGCTGGAGTTCCTTCCGGGAACCGACTTTATTTTCTCCGGATATGCGGCAGAGCCGAACTACGACAATATGTTTGCCGGATCCAACTTTGATGCGGAAGATTTTGATGACTACAATGTGTTCCAGAGAGATATGCAGGTGGACGGCGGACTTCGTCCGGTAAAAGAATCGGAAGTAATTGCAGTCCGCAATAAAGCTGCAAGAGCCGTGCAGGCCGTGTTCCGGCAGCTGGGACTGGCAGAGGTTTCCGATGAACAGGTTGAGGCGATCACTTACGCACACGGCAGCAAGGATACACTTCCGAGAGATGTTGCCGCAGATCTTATGTCAGCGGAAGATGTGATGAAACGCGGAATTACCGGTATCGATATTGTGAAGGCACTGGCGGATTCCGGTTTTACGGATATTGCAGAGAGTGTTCTGGCTATGCTGAAACAGCGTGTAATCGGTGATTATATGCAGACAGCTGCCATTCTGGATAAGAATTTCCGCGTTATGAGCGGGGTGAATACACCGAATGACTATATGGGACCCGGAACCGGCTATCGTGTTGAAGGGGAACGCTGGGAAGAAATTAAGCGGATTCCGCACCGGATCAATCCGATGGATATATAGGAGGCGCTATGCAGATTTCGGAAGAATTAATCAAAAAGATTACGGAAGTTGTTGTAAGAGAGCTGAACAACAGAGAAAAAAACAATACGGTGGCTGCAGAGGATGATATTCCGTCGCTGGCGGGGAAAGAACGCATCAATCCGCAGAAAACCGATTATTCCGCATACAGAAAAGCTGCAAAAGGTGTCGATCCGAAGGAGATCGTAATCGGAGTCGGCGCGGCTTTTCAGAGAGAAATTCGAAAAACTATCGGCGGTATTCCGCTGGAAGATGTGATCAGTAATGTAAAGGCCGGTATTGAGGAAGAAGGAATGATTCCGCGTGTAGTCAAGATTCTGGATACTTCCGACGTGGGATTCATGGCATTGGAATCCGCAAAGCTTTCCGGATCCGGAATCGGTATCGGAATTCAGTCCAAGGGAACGACGGTTATCAGTCAGAAAGATCTGTATCCACTGTCCAATCTGGAGCTTTTTCCACAGGCACCGCTGATGACGCTGGAAACATATCGACATCTGGGACGAAATGCTGCCAAATATGTAAAGGGCGAAAATGTAACACCGGTACCGTCTGTGAATGACCCGATGGTACGTCCGAAATTCCAGGTAAAAGCGGCTATTATGCATATAGCGGAGACGGAACAGCTGGATCCGGCTATGGGCATCATCGAATGGGAGGATTGATATGCGTTATCCGATCGGCGAATTTGAAAGAGAACGGATCACTTCAAAGAGCGGCATGAAGCTGGATGATATTACACTGGATGCCGTTGTAAAAGGACAGGTGAAACCGGAAGATATTAAGATCTCACCGGAGATGCTTAAGGTACAGGGACAGGTTGCCAGAGAAGCAGGAAATCCTCCTATGGAGAAGAATTTTCAGCGAGCTGCCGAGCTTACAAGGGTTCCGGATGAGAAGATTCTGAAGATGTATGACAAACTTCGGCCTAATCGTGCAACAAAGAACGAACTGGTTAACATGGCTAAGGAGCTTCTGGAAGTTTATCAGGCACCGAACTGTGCAAAGCTGGTTCTGGAAGCATGTGAGGTCTATGAGAAGAGAGGAATCCTCCTCTCTGAATAACAGGTATTCGGCAGGAAAATTTTGTTTCTGCAGTGAGTTTCGGCAGATCTGATCTGGAGATAAATCGAAGGGATGGAATAAAAAAGGAAGGAGGGATTCGATGCGTATTGTTGCAGGTGTGGATATTGGAAATTCGACAACAGAAGTCTGCATTGCGGAATTTGAACAGGACCGTCTGGTGCGCTTTCTTGCGTCTGCTGCGGTTATGACAACAGGAACCAAAGGAACAACGGCCAACGTTCACGGCATTCTTGCAGCATTGAAGAGGGCTATGGGACAGATCGGCAGAGATATTTCCGATATTGCCATGGTCAGACTGAATGAAGCTGCTCCTGTAATCGGCGATACGGCGATGGAAACCCTTACAGAAACGATCATAACGGATTCTTCCATGATTGGTCATAACCCGTCGACACCTGCGGGAGCAGGACAGGCGGTGGGAGAACTGCTTTCTTTTGAACATCTGCAGAAAGGTACTGCAGATCGTCCCTACATTGTTTATGCTTCAGCTGCACATACGTATGAAGAAGTGGCAGCGGCAGTTAATCGCAGTGCAAAAATAATTCAGATCAATGGAATGATTCTGCAGGCGGATGAAGCGGTTCTGGTGGAAAATCGTCTGGAGAAGAAAATTCCGATCATCGATGAGGTGCTGCGGATCGACAAGATTCCGGAAGGAAAACTGGCTGCGATCGAAGTGGCACTTCCCGGTCAGTATATCCATATGCTTTCAAATCCGTATGGAATTGCTACCCTTCTTGGATTGGATGCGGAGGAAACCAGAATGGTTACGCCGATCGCCAAGAGCCTGATCGGAAATCGGAGTGCGGTCGTTATCAAAACACCGAACGGAGATATCAGAGAAAACGTACTTCCTGCCGGTGAGATCTATCTGGATGCAGAACATCCGGAGCGGATCCAGCTGGATGAGGGCGCGGAACGAATCATGCAGGCAGTTATGAATGCAGGCGAGATTCATGATGTTGCCGGTGAGGAAAATACAAACATCGGCAATATGCTCCGGCGTATCAAAAAAGGCATGCAGGAGGTAAGCTGTGACGCGGGATCGGAGATACGAATCACGGATATTCTTGCGGTAGATACACTGGCACCGGTATTGATCAGCGGTGCCCTGGCAGGAGAGACCTGCCTGGAAAAAGCAGTCGGTATTGCTGCCATGGTTCGTACACAGCAGCTTCCGATGGAAGCAATCGCCGAAGAACTTCGAAACAGAATGCATACGGAAGTGAAGATCGCAGGAGTCGAAGCGGTTATGGCTGCCCTTGGCGCATTGACTACACCGGGAACAACGCTTCCGCTGGCAATGCTGGATATGGGAGGCGGTTCGACGGATGCGGCAGTGATCGATGAAACACAGCGGGTGCGAAGAGTGCACCAGGCTGGTGCCGGAGAACTGGTCAGCATGCTGATCCAGACGGAACTTGGTCTGACATCCCGTACGATTGCGGAACAGATCAAAAAATATCCGCTGGCAAAAGTGGAGAGTCTTTTCCATATGCGCATGGAGAATGGAGAAATGCATTTCGTGGAGGAATCGCTGGACCCGAGACTATATGGTCGAGTGGTGCTGCTGACAGAAGCAGGGCTGGTACGGATCGAGCAGGATATACCGATGGAACGTATTCGGGAAGTGCGCCGTGAGGCGAAGCGCAAAGTCTTTGTGATGAATGCTGTTCGTGCATTGACAAGTGTTGCACCGGGACATGACCTGAAGAAGATCTCCAATGTAGTTCTGGTAGGCGGATCGGCTCTGGATTTTGAAATACCGGAGATGCTTACCGAAGAATTTGCAAATTACAGGATCGTCTGCGGGCGGGGAAATATCCGCGGAAAGGAAGGCCCTCGCAATGCGGTGGCAACCGGACTGGTTCTCTCGTATATCATGGATGCTCAGCGGACGTGATTCGGAGGAGGTCCATAGCTGTCCATCACCTGTAGGGAGGAATGACAATGATCAGCAGACGGCCGTCTATTTTTATATATGTAAACCAGCCGGATCCGGAATTCCTGAAACAGATTCTTGCGGGAATCGAAGAAGAGGGGATTTCTTCTGAGGTATTTGACAGGGAGGAGACGGATACGGGACTTCTGGCATTTGAAGCTGCGAGGGATTCCATGATGGGTTCCGGAATCGGAATCTGCGGTGTGGATATTGCCATGCAGATGCGCGGAAGAAAACGTGGGGACAATGTACAGCAGTATCACATGCCCACGTATGAGGAGTGTCGGATCACCGGCACAAATAGTGCAAGAGTTATCAAGAAACTGTCACTAAAAGAACGTTAAAACGCTCTCGATAAAGGAAAAAATATGAGTGTTTATACAAAAAACGGAGACAATGGAAGAACCGGGCTTTTGAACGGACAAAGCGTTTTGAAGACGGATGACCGCATTGAACTCCTGGGAACAATTGATGAATTGAACAGTCATATCGGCATGGCAAAGGTGCTGGCGGATGAGGAACTTCGGCTGCAGCTGGTGCATATTCAGAGGACGCTGATGTTTATGATGTCCGGTGTTGCTGCGCCCATGAAGCGGGAATACCGATTTGATGCTGTGGAAGTACAGAGACTGGAAGGGTGGATCGATCATATGGAGGATTCCTTTCCAAGACCGCAGGAGTTCGTGCTTTACGGCGGATGTGAGGAATCTGCACGCCTGGATGTGGCCAGAGCAGTGGCCAGAAGGGCAGAGAGAAGATTCCGAACGGTAGCACAGAAGTTTGTTGCCGACAAAGCTGCCATGCAGTATATGAACCGCCTGTCGGATTATCTGTATGTCTGTGCGAGATATGCGGATTACAAAGCCGAAAATATCCGCGAAGAAGGCATTCGTCAGGAAGTTATTCGCGATGTCCTGAAGGACGCCGGCCGGAGAGAGTAGAGGAGAAGCAGATGCCCAAATATCAGCTTGCCGATCTTACCGCTGCAGTAGAAGGCGCAGGTGCATATACCTGTGAATTGATGAAAAAATATCGGATTCCGGATGAATCGAAGCAGAGAACATCGATTTTTATTTCGGTTTCCAATGGAATGATCGAACGGGAAAGAAAGCTGGAAGGCGGCGGATTTTCCGAAGAATATCTGGAGGCGATTTCCGTTTACCGTGCATTCTGCGAGAAAGCATTGCTGTTTGATACCGTTTTTTTTCATGCTTCGGCAGTTGAGAAGGATGGAGAAGCCTATCTGTTTTCAGCACCTTCCGGAGGAGGTAAATCCACACATGCGGAATTGTGGCGGGAGGTATTCGGCACCCATGTGACAATGATCAACGATGATAAACCGCTGATCCGCTTTCTGCAGGATCGTGTCTATGTATACGGAGCACCCTGGGACGGAAAAACACATCTCAATACGAATGTCCGGGTTCCGGTAAAAGGAATCTGTTTTCTGGAAAAAGGAGAGACAAACCGGATTCGGCGAATCGGTTACGCGGAAGCAAAACCGCTTGTCAATGATCAGTCGCTACACGCGGCTCCCTGGGAACTGCAGAAGAAAAACGAAATGCTGTTGAGCAGACTGATCAATACGGTTCCGGTATACCGCATGCAGTGTGATATATCGCATCAGGCAGTGATGACTGCCTACGAAGCGATGCATCGTGAAATCGAAAAAATTCATTGATGCCGGCAATCGGAAATAAAAAGATCCGGCATATAAAAACAGTCGGAAGACAGAAAAAACAACGGAGGGAAGCGTCATGTACCATTGTGATATGCATACACATACAATAGCAAGCGGACATGGAACTTCCTGTACCATTACGGATATGGCCAAAGCTGCTGCCGCAAAACGGATCGAAGTTCTGGGGATTACCGATCACGGTCCTGCAACACGGGCGGCGGGAACGCTTTCCTATTTTCGAAGTCTGGCAAACGGACCTGCCATGCGGCAGGGAGTTCGGCTCTGTTACGGAGCGGAAGTGAATATCGTGGACTACTGCGGAACGATCGACATTCCGGAAGAAGTTCTGGATCGGCTGGATTATGCGATTGCAAGTGTGCATTACCAGAATCTGAAGCCCGGCTGCAGGGAAGCAAATACCATGGCTTATACACTTGCCATGCGGCACAAGGGCGTCCGGATCATCGGGCATCCGGATGATACCCGGTATCCGCTGGATTACGACCGGCTGACGGAAGCGGCTGCGGAATACGGAGTAATTTTAGAAGTGAACAATTCCTCTCTTTCTCCGGAAGGATATCGGGGGGATGTAAGAGATAATTACAGGGCACTGCTGGAGGAATGCAGAAAAAAGAAACTGCCGGTCCTGCTGTCCAGTGACAGTCATGGAACCGGGCATATCGGGGATTTTACCTGGGCGGAACGAATGGTCCGCTCGGTGGATTTTCCGGAAGAACTGATCCTGAACGGACAGCCGGAGAGGCTGTTTCGGATCCTGCATATTATCTAGTATTTTCAGAACAGGTGGTAAAGAAATATGAATGATTGGTCACCCGAAGTAAAACAAAGAATTATTCAGGAGCTGGTTCCGGGAAAACAGATCTCTCTGGCGCACATTATCTGCGGACCGCAGGAGGAAATGTACACCAAACTGGGACTGGATCCGACGATCGATTACGGCAGTGCTGCCATCGGTATCATGACAGTCAGCCCTGCGGAAACAGCGATCATCATGGCGGATATTGCAGTGAAGGCAGCCGGCGTGGATCTGGGCTTTGTCGACCGCTTTGCCGGCAGTCTGATCATTACCGGAACCGTATCCGAGGTAGAGGCAGCGGTGAACGCTGTTCTGGACTACATCGGCGGCACCCTCGGCTATACGATCTGTCCGGTGACAAGGACCTGATGCGGTATGAAAAAGATCGTATTAATGGGACGCAGTGAAACCGGCAAGACGACGCTTACGCAGGCACTGAAGGGTGAAAAAATCCAGTATCACAAGACACAGTATGTGAACAATTTTGATGTGATCATCGATACGCCCGGAGAATATGCACAGACAGCCCGTCTGGCACATGCACTGGCACTCTATACCTATGAGGCGGATGTGGTGGGGCTTCTGCTCTCGTCCATTGAGCCGTATACATTGTTTCCGCCGGCAATTACGGCGACCTGCAACCGGGATGTGATCGGGATCGTGACCAAGATCAATCATCCGCTCGGAAATGTGGAAAGGGCTGCCGGATGGCTTCGGCGGGCCGGCTGCAGGAATATTTTTTACGTGGATTCGAAGCTGGGAGAAGGAATCTCCGACATTCTGGAGTATTTGCGGGAACCGGGCGATGTAATGCCCTGGGAAATGACAGAAACTCCACAGGAAACCGAATAGAAACCACATGAAACAACACTGATTCTATTGACAGTATAGGCGGCTATATAATAAAATAGCTACATGTAATGTCATGAGGATACATATCCAATTTTTTACAAAATCCAATAACCAAAATGCATTTCAAGGAGGAAAAAGCAATATGGTAAACGAGTTTGAAATTAAGAAACAGATTTGTGACATCGGTAAGAGAATCTACGACCGCAACATGGTTGCTGCAAACGATGGCAATATCTCTGTTAAGGTCAGCGAGCATGAGTTCCTGTGCACACCGACCGGCGTTTCCAAAGGTTTCATGACACCGGAGTATATCTGCCGTGTTAATGAGAAAGGTGAAGTGCTCAAGGCAAATCCGGGATTCAGACCGTCTTCCGAGATCAAGATGCATATGAGAGTTTATGCTAAGAGACCGGATGTTGGTTCCGTTGTTCATGCGCATCCGGTATATGCAACATCTTTCGCAATTGCAGGTATTCCGCTGACACAGCCGATCATGCCGGAGGCAGTTATCGCACTTGGCTGCGTACCGATCGCTCCGTACGGAACTCCGTCCACCATGGAGATCCCGGATGCAGTTGAGAAATACCTTCCGTATTTCGACGCTGTTCTGCTTGAGAGCCACGGCGCACTGACATGGTCCACAGACCTGCTGGCTGCATACCTGAAGATGGAGTCTGTTGAGTTCTATGCACAGCTGCTGTATCAGTCCAAGATGCTTGGCGGACCGAAGGAGTTCGACAAGGCAACTGTTGAGAGACTGTATGAAATCCGTCGTCAGATGGGACTTCCGGGCAAACATCCGGCAAACCTGTGCCAGAACAAGGGTGAGAAGAACTGCCATAACTGCGGCGGCGGAAGCTGCAGCACAGACGGACTGGGCGCTCACTCCGGTTCCACTTATGCACATCCGATCGAGCCGACAGATGCTGACCAGATCGCTGCAATCACAAGAAAAGTTATGGAGCAGTTAGGAATTCAGTAATCGACAGGCAGATCAGGAGGTAAAAATCGTGGCAGTAGATGAAAGCATGGTAAGAAATATCGTGCAGGACATTGTTGCTAAGATGACCCTGAAAGAGGGATCCGGCAGACACGGAATCTTTGATGATATGAACGATGCGATCGAGGCTGCAAAGGCTTCCGAGAAGATCGTAAAAACTCTGAGCCTGGATGCCAGAGAGAAGATCATTTCCAGGATCCGTCAGAAGATCCATGAGAATGCAGAGCTGATGGCCCGCATGGCTGTTGAAGAAACAGGCATGGGTAATGTAGGCCACAAGATCCTGAAGAATCATCTGTGTGCAGATAAGATTCCGGGAACTGAGGACATCAAGACTCTCGCATGGTCCGGAGACCGCGGCCTTACTCTTGAGGAGATGGGCCCGTTCGGCGTTATCGGTGCAATTACACCCTGTACCAATCCGCAGGAGACAATTTTCTCCAATACGATCGGAATGCTTGCGGCAGGAAACACCGTTGTGTTCAACCCGCATCCGCAGGCAGTTAATACAACTATTTTCGCAATCAATATGTGCAATGAGGCTTCCCTTGAGGTTGGCGGACCGGATAATATCTGTGTAACCGTTACAAAGCCGACAATGCAGACGAGTGCGATCATGATGAAACATCCGGACATTCCGCTTCTGGTTGCTACCGGCGGACCGGGCGTTGTAACAGCAGTTCTTTCCTCCGGAAAACGTGGTATCGGAGCAGGCGCAGGCAATCCGCCGGCACTGGTTGACGAGACCGCTGATATCCGCAAGGCTGCTGAGGATATCGTAAACGGATGTACCTTTGACAACAATCTTCCCTGTATTGCAGAGAAAGAGATCGTTGCCATCGACTCCGTTGTAGATGAACTTCTCCATTACATGACGACTGAACAGGGATGCTATCACGCTTCCAAAGAGGAGCTGGATAAGCTTGCTGCTACCGTCATGGACGAGAAGGGAAGACTGAACCGTAAATGTGTCGGCCGTGATGCCAAGACGCTTCTGGCTATGATCGGTGTTACCGCTCCGGAAGAGACACGGTGCATTACCTTTGTAGCTGAGAAAGAGCATCCGCTGATCGCAGAGGAGCTGATGATGCCGATCCTTGGTATCGTTCCGGCAAAGGATTTTGAGGATGCCGTTGAGAAATGCGTATGGCTGGAGCATGGCAACCGCCATTCTGCACACATCCATTCTCATGATGTGACTCGTATCACACGCTATGCAAAAGCAATGGATACAGCGATCCTTGTTAAGAACGGACCGTCCTATGCGGCACTTGGTTTCGGCGGCGAAGGATACTGTACATTCACCATCGCAAGCCGTACCGGTGAAGGCCTTACATCTGCAAAATCTTTCACAAAGAAGAGACGCTGTGTAATGGTAGACAGCCTTTGCATCAGATAATCAGGAGGATATGACAAAATGGATATGAACGCTCAGAATATTGAAGAGATTGTCAGACAGGTGCTTGCAGGCATGACCGGATCCGCTCCGGCAGCTGCACCGGCAGCACCGGCAGCAGCTGCTGCATCCAACGGAATTCCGAAGGTTGCACATGTTGCCATGCTGACAGGACTTGAGCACTATGAGATCAAAGAGTTCCCGATTCCGGAACTTGCTGATGACGATCTGCTTGTAAGAGTAGAGGGCTGCGGTATCTGCGGTACTGATCAGCACGAATTCAAAAAAGACCCGTTCGGTCTGATCCCGCTTGTTCTCGGACATGAGGGAACCGGTGAGATCGTAGCAATGGGTAAAAACGTTAAAAAAGACAGCGCAGGAAAAGACGTAAAGGTTGGCGACAAGATCGTTACCTGCATGATGTTCCAGGATGATCCGGAGATCACCATGTTCGATCTGAACAAACAGAACGTCGGAGCTGCTGATGTATATGGACTGATCCCGGATGATGAGACACATCTGAACGGATGGTTTGCAGACTACATCGTGATCAAGGGCAGCAGAGGATCCACATTCTTCAATGTAAGTGATATGGATCTTGCATCCCGTATCCTGATCGAGCCGGCAGCTGTTCTGATCCACGCAGTAGAGCGTGCAAAAACAACAGGTATCCTTCGTTTCAACAGCAGAGTTGTTGTACAGGGATGCGGACCGATCGGTCTGTTCTGCGTAGCTATTCTTCGTACCATGGGTATCGAGAATATCACAACTGTTGACGGCAATGCACAGAGACTGGAGTTCTCCAAAAAACTCGGTGCAACACAGACCGTTAACTTCATGGAGCACAAGGGCATCGAGAACCTTGCAGGTGCTGTAGAGGCATCCTTCGGCGGACATCTGGCAGATTTTGCATTCCAGTGTACCGGTTCTCCGATCGCTCATGCAAATATCTATAAGTTCATCCGCAACGGCGGCGGACTTTGCGAGCTTGGTTTCTTCATCAACAACGGTGATGCAACCATCAACCCGCACTTTGATCTTTGCTCTAAAGAGATCAACCTGGTTGGTTCCTGGGTATACACGCTCAGAGATTACGCAACTACCTTTGATTTCCTGAAGAGAGCAAAAGCAATCGGTCTTCCGGTAAATGACCTGTTGACAGATACCTTCCCGCTTGAGAAAATTAATGAAGCTCATGAATATGCTCTGGCACAGAAGGGACTTAAGGTTGCTATTACATTCGGAGCTATTGATGGTTCCAAGAATCATTGATCACCGATTTTCGACGGAACTGACACGGATGAAAGGAGAGCAGAAGAATGGCACAGGCTGTAGGTATTCTTGAAGTCTTCGGACTCACAACGGCGTTTGTTGCTGCAGATGCAGGATGCAAGGCTGCCGATGTTGAATTGGAAGTGTTTGATAAGAACAAACCTGCACGTGCAGATGAACTTCCCGTTCCGCTTCTGGTGACGATCAAATTTCGAGGAGACGTCTCCGCGGTAAATGCCGCAATGGAAGCCGGTATCACGGCTGCTGAAGGGATCAGTGGTGTTGTACAGCATCATATCATCCCGAATCCGGATGATCCGGGCGTAGAAAAGATGTTGAAGATCAGTGCACTAGACAAGTTTTAATATAAGTATCAGGTCATATGACCGGGAGGAATAGAGAAATGGCACAGGAAGCATTAGGAATGATCGAGACCAGAGGTCTTACCGCTGCAATCGAGGCAGCAGATGCAATGACAAAAGCTGCTGAGGTATCCTTAGTAGGAACAGAGAAGATCGGTTCCGGTCTGGTTACCGTACTTGTTCGCGGCGATGTAGGCGCTGTAAAGGCTGCTGTTGAGTCCGGAAGCGCAGCTGCATCCAGACTGGGTGAGCTGGTAGCTACTCATGTTATTCCGAGACCGCACACAGATGTAGAGCAGATCCTGCCTCATAACCTGCAGTAATAAGGAGCTGACGATCCATGGGAAAAGCATATGGCTTTGTTGAAATAACAGGCGTAGTCGCTGCTGTGGATGCTGTCGATATCATGTGCAAGTCGGCCGATGTTCATCTGGCATCCTGGGAAAGAAAACTGGGAGGTCGTCTGGTAACGCTGATCATCGAAGGCGATGTATCTTCGGTACAGACAGCAGTTGAGGCCGCTTGTGAAAGAGGCATTAAGAAACCGGTGCTGCATGCGGTAATTGCCAATCCGCACGAAGAAATCGTGAAACTGGTAATGCGCAGTGCCAGCAGATGGAGAGATGTGGGAGATTACGCATGGCGGAAATAAAGAAGACGAAAGTCGGCAGTGTTCCTGAAACAGAGGAGAAGAAATCTGTTTCGGAAACTGCAGAAGTGAAACCCGCTGCGAAGAAACCTGCAGCGAAAACGGTAACGGCAAAGGCTGTAATTGCAGAAGCTGCGAAGCCCGAGACGGAAATAAGCGGGGAAGCGGATGCCGCAGTTAAGGCAGAAGCTACGGCTGCGGATACTGTCGAGGAAACAGCAGCTGCCAGGGCAGAGACAGAAGCCAGGGCAAACACAGAAAAAGAAGTACAAAAACAGGAAGTGAAAGCGGAGACTGCCGCTGTTAACACACGTAAGGAGGAAAGAAGAATGACACAGGAAGCTTTAGGAATGGTTGAAACCAGAGGATTAGTAGCTGCAATCGAGGCTGCAGATGCAATGTGCAAAGCTGCAAATGTTGCTCTGATCGGAACAGAGAGAATCGGATCCGGTCTTGTAACTGTTATGGTACGCGGCGATGTAGGTGCTGTTAAATCTGCTGTTGAGGCTGGCGGAAACAACGCATCCAGACTGGGTGAGCTGGTAGCTACTCATGTTATTCCGAGACCGCACACAGATGTTGAGCTGATCCTTCCGAAACTGGCTAAATAATTAAATCTGATCAGATAACAAATCTATAGAAGAGTACCGGCTGTGCGTGTTTGCGCATGGCCGGATAGAATCTGTTCGGATACAGGAACAGATACAAGTATCAGATTATCTATGAATCAGTGAAAGAGGTGTCAACTTGGATACAAATCAGGTAGAAGCTATTACCAGAATGGTTCTGGAAGCGATCAATAACGAGAAAACCAATGCAAAAGGATTTCTTGTACCGGTTGGTGTATCTGCGAGACATGTCCATCTGACACAGGAGCATGTAGAAGTTCTTTTTGGAAAAGGCTATCAGCTTACAAAGAAGAAAGAACTGATGGGCGGCCAGTTTGCTTCCAACGAACTGGTTACGATCGTCGGTCTGAAGCTGCGTGCGATCGAGAATGTTCGCATTCTCGGACCGGTCAGAAAACAGACACAGGTTGAGATTTCCGCTACCGATGCGCGTACACTTGGTGTAAAAGCGCCGATCCGCCAGTCGGGAGACACTGCAGGAAGTGCTCCGATTGCAATTGTCGGACCGAAAGGTGCCCTTTATCTGAATGAGGGCTGCATCATTGCGATGCGTCATATCCATATGTCACCGGCAGATGCTGAGGCAGCCGGTGTAACAGACGGCCAGATCGTTTCTGTTCAGGCAGATAACGAGAGAGGCACAACATTTAATCATGTTGTGATCCGTGTGCATGAGACATTTACACTGGAGATGCACATTGATACCGATGAAGCGAATGCGGCAGGTATCAAACAGGGAGATACAATTAAGATTATCAAATAATACTGGCAGAGAAACTGCATAAGAGTTATTGGTTTGGATAGAATGGCTGCACAGTCCGGAAACGGCTGTGCAGGTATTGGAATCGGGCAGGATCCGATCAGCGGATCGGGATCCGGCTGCAGGAAACGTATGAAATCACGAATCTATGAATCGTGTATGTGCATGTACGCGTCCTGCCGACCGATAAAATGGAGGAGATATGATAGCAGGAAAGGTTGTCGGAAGCATTGTTTCCACCCGTAAGAGCGACAAATTAATCGGAAATAAGTTTATGATCATCGAACCGCTGCGTCATATGTCGGCTGAAACTGGCCAGATCATTGCCATCGATCTGATCGGTGCAGGTGTAGGCGAGTACGTTATGGTAGCAACAGGAAGTGCTGCCAGAATCGGCTGCGACATGCCTGATGCACCTGTCGATGCGGCAATAGTTGGAATTATCGATGACAATGGTTATTTTGAAAGATGAATATTCTGGAATGGAGTAAAGCATGAATTTTGAAGAACTGCAGAAAAAAATCCGCGAAGGCGGAGTAGTCGGATCCGGTGGTGCCGGATTCCCTTCCTATGCTAAGTTAAACAAAGATGCCGACACCATTCTGTTAAACTGTGCAGAATGCGAACCACTTCTACAGCCGCACAAACAGCTGATCACTGTACATACAGAAGAAGTTCTGGAAGGACTTCATATGGTTGCCGAGGCGGTTGGCGCTAAGCAGGTTATTATCGGAATCAAGAAAGCATACAAACAGGCAATTGAAGCAATCGAAGCAGTCATCGGACGGTATCCGGAGATCCGCATGCATTTCCTGCAGGAAGTGTATCCGATGGGTGATGAGGTCGTAATGATCTATGAGTGTACAGGACGTGTAGTACGTCCGGGCGGTCTGCCGATTGAGCAGGGCTGCATCGTATACAACGTAGAGACAATGTACAATATCTACCGTGCTGCAACGGCGGACAAGCCTGTAACATTCAAATATCTTACGGTAATCGGTGAGGTGAGCGATCCGATCACGGTTGCTGTACCGCTTGGAACAACATTCCGGGAAGCGGTTGCACTTGCCGGTGAAGTTACCTGTAAGGACCCTGTCTACTTTGTGGGAGGCCCGATGATGGGACGAATCCTTCCGCCTGACGGACAGATCACAAAAACAACGAATGCGATTCTTGTTCTTCCGCAGGATCATGTCCTTGTTATGAAGAAACGAAGAACTACAAAGATCGATCTTGCCAGAGCAGCATCCATCTGCTGCCAGTGTGAGACCTGTACCAATATGTGTCCTCGTCATGCACTGGGACATCCGATCGATCCGGCGAAGTTCATGCGTTCCGCATCGAACGCGGATTTCCAGGATCTGAATCCGTTCCTGAATACGAACTTCTGCTCCGGCTGCGGTGTGTGTGAATTGTATGCATGTCCGCAGGATCTTGCACCGAGAACATTGATCGGTGAGTACAAGGCAGGACTTCGTCAGAAGGGAATTCGCCCGCCGAAGGTTGATGCGGTTCCGATCCAGGAGTCCAGAGAATATCGCAAGGTACCGGAAGAAAGACTGATGGCAAGACTTGGACTTACCAGATACGATCGTCCGGCTCCTCTCAAAGACGAAGTACAGCCGGTAAGTGCAGTAACGATCGCTTTGAGCCAGCATATCGGTGCGCCTGCCGTGCCGATCGTAAAAATCGGAGATACGGTAGAATACAGACAGATGATCGCAAAACCGGCTGACGGTTTGAGCGTTGGTATTCATGCATCGCTTGCAGGTGTTGTTACCAATGTGACAGACAAATTTGTCAGAATTGAGAAGAGATAGAAAGGACGAACACAGTTATGAGTAAAGCAATCGGTATGATTGAATTCAAGAGTATCCCGGCGGGCATTACAGCTGCGGATATGATGGTGAAAACCGCTGATGTTGAGATTGTTGAAGCGCAGACCGTGTGTCCGGGTAAGTATATTGCCATTGTTACCGGCGATCTGAGTGCTGTTAAAGCAGCAGTAGAAGCTGCCAGCACCGCTTACGATTCTCAGCTGATCGGAAATTTTGTATTGGGTAATCCGCATGAATCCCTGTTTCCGGCTATGTATGGAGCAAGTGAGATCGAGCATGTGGATGCACTTGGTATTCTGGAAACCTTTGATGTTGCATCTTTGATCGAGGCTGCGGATGCGGCAGCAAAAACGGCAATCGTAAATGTAATTGAGCTTCGCCTGGCAAAGGGTATGTGCGGTAAATCCTACATGCTGCTTACCGGAGAGGTATCTGCTGTGACTGCATCCATTGAAAGAGCAAAAATGATCGCCGGAGAGAAGGGCATGTATCTGGATTCTCAGGTTATTGCACATCCGGACGATAAGATCATTCAGACGATTCTGTAAGGATCAGACTGCAGAGCAGAAAACGGCTTCGGGATTCCGAAGCCGTTTCTTGAATGAGGGAAGAGTAAAAGAAGAGACTCGATGGCAGCTTCCCGTGCTGAGAAATACATTGAGGAAGTAGCGACCGGATAGGAAAAATGCAGAAACTGTTTTACTAAGTTGATATTCGAGGTGAAGAGATGCTTGCACTGGAAAGACGAAATTTGATTCTTGAAAAACTCCAGGATGAGAAAAAGGTTGTAGTCAGTGAGTTAAGTGCATTATACGAGGTTTCGGAGGAAACGATACGTCGTGATCTGGAAAAACTGGAACAGGACGGATATGCAACCAAAAGCTATGGGGGAGCTGTTCTGAATGAGAATGTAGGTTTTGATATGCCTCTTACATTCCGGAGCAGGAAAAATGTCGGAGCAAAGCAGCGGATCGGAGAGATCGCAGCAGGAATGATCCATGACGGTGATCATATTATGCTGGATGCCAGTTCCACGGCATTATTCATTGCCAAGGCGATCAAGAGTAAGCAGAAGATCACCGTTGTGACCAACTCGGTAGAAATCATTCTTGAACTTTCGGAGGTTCCGGGATTTCAGGTGATCTGTACCGGAGGGACGGTGAAATCCGGTTATCTGGCTATGCTTGGCTCAGATGCAGAGGATTTTGCGGATCGGTTCTATGTGGATAAATGTTTCATATCCTGCAAGGCTCTGGATATGCATCATGGAGTGATGGATTCCGTCCCTGCATTTGCATCCATGAAGAAAAAAGCACTGGATTCCTGTGCAAAGAGCTTTCTGGTTCTGGACAGCAGCAAATTTGACAGGACATCCTTTGTACAGATCGGTAAGCTGGACAGCATCGATTATGTTGTTACAGAGAAAAGGCCTTCGGATGAATGGATGGAATTTTTTGCATCGAAAAATATCGAGTGCATCTACGAGGAGTAAAACACAGACAGGATCTGGATTTGAAGAGAAGAATGCAGCAGGCGGCAGATTGAAAGAACATCTGCCGCTTGTTGATTCTGAGCAGAAACTGCCCGTAAAATAAAGAAAAAATAGGAAAAATGCAGGACCGGCATGCCTTGACATGGGAAATCTCACATGATATATTTATGAGGCGACATGAAAAGGTCCTTTTTTTTTGAACTTTTTTCTATTTATGAGGCGGTTAACGTGACTGTTTCCCATTTGGAAAAGTGAAAAAGAACGGGGCTGTGTTTTAATGTTTAAATGTATATCACAGTGGAGGTGGAAGTCGTGCGTACAAGAATTACTCTGGAATGTACAGAATGTAAGCAGCGTAACTACAATACGACCAAAGATAAGAAAACTCATCCGGAGCGTATGGAGATCAGAAAATACTGCAGATTCTGTAGAAAGCACACTGCTCACAGAGAAACCAAATAATTGTTTCCAGTGAGGTGAGAAAAATGGCAGATACTAAGAAAGCAGTGTCCAAAAAGAACGACAAGGCTAAACGCAGCTGGAAAAAGGGTCTGAAAGCAGAATGGGATAAGATCGTCTGGACAGATAAGAAAACACTTGGAAAACAGACCGGTGTTGTTGCAGTGGTTTCACTGATCATCTGTGCACTGATTACTCTGATCGACAGTCTTGGCTTACAGATCATGCAGCTGATCATCAAATGAGGAAAAGGTGATTGAATGTCAGAGGCAGGATGGTATGTGGCTCATACTTATTCCGGATATGAGAATAAGGTAAAAGCAAACATTGAGAAAGCAATTGAAAACAGACACCTTGAAGATCAGATCCTTGAAGTTCGCGTACCTATGGAAGAGGTCGTAGAGGTTAAGAACGGACAGAAAAAGCAGGTTTTGAGAAAACTGTTTCCGGGTTATGTTCTGCTCCATATGGTTATGAACGATGATACCTGGTATGTTGTCCGCAATACCCGAGGTGTTACAGGATTCGTTGGACCGGGTTCAAAACCGGTACCGCTGACACCGGCTGAAATGCAGAAACTTGGTATGGATGCCGGAGAGAAAGTTGTTATCGATCTTGAGATCGGTGACGAGGTGGTTGTGATCGGCGGAGTCTGGAAAGATTCCAAAGGATTTATTTCCGCCATCAATCAAAGCAAACAGACCGTTACTATTAACGTTGAACTGTTTGGACGTGCGACACCGGTTGAGATCAGTTTCGCAGAAGTCCGCAAGGTCAGCTAATGGCCCGTGGGAGGGAAATCCCCGTAAATACCACATTATTTTAGGAGGTGCCGAAAATGGCAAAGAAAGTTACAGGATATATTAAGTTACAGATTCCGGCAGGCAAAGCTACACCAGCTCCCCCGGTAGGTCCGGCTCTTGGACAGCACGGTGTTAACATCGTACAGTTCACAAAAGAGTTCAATGCAAGAACTGCAGATAAGGGTGATCTGATCATCCCGGTAGTTATTACCGTTTATGCAGACAGAAGCTTCAGCTTCGTTACCAAAACTCCGCCGGCTGCAGTCCTGATCAAAAAGGCTTGCAACCTTAAGACAGCTTCTGGAGAACCGAACAAGAAGAAAGTTGCTACAATCTCCAAAGACAAAGTTCGCGAGATCGCAGAGATGAAGATGCCTGACCTGAACGCTGCAAGCGTTGAGGCTGCTATGAGCATGATCGCTGGAACATGCCGCAGTATGGGTGTTGTTGTTGAGGACTGATCCTCGGTTAATCAGTAAACTATCTTAATACATTACGTGGGAGGGACAATCCCGCAATTACCACAGGAGGTAACTTATAATGAAACACGGAAAGAAATACGCAGAGGCTGCAAAAGCTATCGACCGCGCTGCACTGTATGATCCGGAGCAGGCAATCGCTCTGGCTAAACAGGCTGCTGTTGCTAAATTTGATGAGACAATTGAAGTTCATATCCGTACAGGCTGCGACGGACGTCATGCTGATCAGCAGGTTCGTGGTGCTGTAGTTCTGCCGCACGGAACAGGTAAGAGCGTTCGCGTTCTTGTATTCGCTAAAAATGCTAAAGCTGATGAAGCTAAAGCTGCTGGCGCTGATTTCGTAGGTGCTGACGAGCTGATCCCGAAGATCCAGAACGAAGGCTGGCTTGATTTCGATGTAGTTGTTGCTACACCGGATATGATGGGCGTTGTTGGACGTCTCGGACGTGTACTTGGACCGAAAGGCTTAATGCCGAACCCGAAATCCGGTACCGTTACTATGGATGTTACAAAAGCTATCAATGATATCAAAGCTGGTAAAGTTGAGTATCGTCTTGACAAATCCAACATCATTCACTGCACGATCGGTAAAGTATCCTTCGATGATGCTAAGCTGAATGAGAACTTCCAGGCACTGATCAACGCAATCAATAAGGCTAGACCGTCTGCATTGAAAGGTCAGTTCATGAAGAGCGTAACTGTAGCTCCGACCATGGGACCGGGCGTTAAGATCAACCCGAACAAACTGGGTGCTTAATTAATCCACTGATAAAATAACAGGAGTCCGAGTGATCGGGCTCCTGTTTTTTAGCTTATTAAGGAAGCTTTGTTCCCGTTAAACAAAACGCTCCGCAGGTATGCACACCTGCACAATTGTAAGGTGTTGCTCCTCGACGGGGCTGACGGAATAAAAGAGTACATGACTGAATAAATAATAAAAAGAGTATTGACATCTGATTTGCAGGATGGTAATATACTTGCTGTATCACGCCGAAGACAGCAGGTGTCGCAAGACGTAAGTGTAATATCGCCTGCCGAGGATGTAGATTCTTTTTAGAATGCTATCCGTTCGGTTTACCGGACGGCTTTTTTTGCGCGAGTAGCGATGAGAGTGCCGTGCTGGCACGAGCATTCGAAGAGCACCGCGACAACTTGAGAAATTCGAAAAGCGAATTTCTCATAGTTTATAATAATTGTTCGAGCGCTGGTACACAAATAAATAAGGAGGTATACCAGACATGGCAAAGGTAGAACTGAAGAAACCGGTTGTTGAAGAGATCTCCAATCTTGTTAACGGATCTGCAGCTGCAGTACTTGTAAACTACAGCGGACTGACTGTTGCACAGGATACAGAGCTTCGTAAAAGCCTGAGAGAAGCCGGTGTAACTTACAAGGTTTACAAAAACACAATGATGAACTTTGCGTTCAAAGGCACTGAGTTCGAGAGCCTGTGTGACAAGCTGAACGGAACAAACGCACTTGCAGTTTCCAAAGATGAAGCTACTGCACCGGCCAGAGTACTTGCTGATTTCGCAAAGAAGAATCCGAAGCTTGAGCTTATTGCCGGAGTTGTTGACGGAGAGTTCTATGACGCTGCAGGCGTTCAGGCTCTTGCATCCATCCCGAGCAAAGAGGTTCTCCTGTCCAGACTTCTTGGAAGTATGCAGGGAACGATCGCTGGCTTTGCACGCGTTATCAAAGCTATTGCCGATCAGGACGGCGAAGCTGCTGCTGAAGCACCGGCTGCTGAATAATCAGCATTACCGGACATACAGGCGAATGCCTGTATATATGAATACAGAAATGATCTGTATCAGTCCTGTATAAAGGACATATATTAAATATCAAAATATAATTGGAGGAAATTACAATGGCTAAGTTAACAACAGAAGAATTTATTGCTGCTATCAAAGAGCTTACAGTATTAGAGTTAAACGACCTCGTTAAAGCTTGTGAGGAAGAGTTCGGTGTATCCGCATCTGCAGGTGTTGTAGTTGCTGGCGGCGCTGCTCCGGCTGAGGCTGCTGAGGAGAAGACAGAGTTCGACGTAGAGCTGACAGAGGTTGGCGGACAGAAAGTTAAAGTTATCAAAGTTGTTCGTGAGATCACTGGTCTTGGCCTGAAAGAGGCTAAAGAGGCAGTTGACGGCGCTCCGAAGGTTCTGAAAGAGGCTGTATCCAAAGCTGAGGCTGATGAGATCAAAGCTAAACTTGAGGAAGTTGGAGCAAAAGTTACCCTTAAGTAATTTAAGCTTACGAATTTTCAACAGCGCTGCGGTTATCCGCAGCGCTGTTTTTTTAGAAGAAAACCGGATTTACGGACAGCACATAGTATCAGTGGTACGGTGCGTAGATCCTCTTGTGCGGTTTGCGTTTTGAATAAAAAAATCTAAAAAAACTTTTACAATTTGTTTGACACTATTGACAAACTATGTTATTGTTAAAAATGCACTATTATGGCATGGTATGCGTTCCATATCTTGGATTTCTATCTTTTGGTAGGTTTTAACAAGTGCGAATGCATATAATTGTTTAGAATATTAAATACAAGGGGTGAAACGTCAATGGAGAAAAATAGACTACGTCAAATCCAGAGCGGAAGAAATGTACGCATGACTTTCCAGAGACAGAAAGAAGTTCTGGAAATGCCCAACCTGATCGAGGTTCAGAAGAACTCATACGATTGGTTCCTTTCAGAAGGTCTGAAGGAAGCTTTCGATGATATTTCTCCGATCGAGGATTACAGCGGCAAACTGAGTCTTGAGTTTGTGGATTTTCAGCTTTGTGAAGACGATGTGAAGTATTCCATCGAAGAATGCAAGCAGAGAGATGCAACATTCGCAGCACCGTTAAAGGTTAAGGTTCGCTTGTATAACCGTGAGAAAGACGAAATCAGTGACCACGAGATCTTCATGGGCGATTTGCCGTTGATGACTGCTACAGGCACATTCGTTATCAATGGTGCTGAACGAGTAATCGTCAGCCAGCTGGTACGTTCTCCGGGTATCTACTATGGTATCGGTCATGATAAGTTAGGTAAGGAGCTCTATTCCTGTACCGTTATCCCGAACCGTGGTGCCTGGTTAGAGTACGAGACAGATTCCAATGATGTTTTCTGGGTACGTGTAGACCGTACCAGAAAAGTGCCGATCTCCGTACTGATCCGTGCACTTGGAATCGGAAGCAATGCAGAAATCATTGAGTATTTCGGTGAAGAACCGAAGATCCTTGCAAGCTTTGAGAAGGATACTGCCACCAATTACCAGGAAGGTCTGCTTGAACTGTACAAGAAGATCCGTCCGGGCGAGCCGCTGGCAGTGGAAAGCGCAGAGACTCTGATCAACGGTATGTTCTATGATGCACGCCGTTACGATCTGGCCAAGGTAGGACGCTATAAATTCAACAAAAAACTGGCTTTTCGCAATCGTATCGTAGATCATGTTCTGGCTGAGGATGTTATCGATGCAACTACCGGTGAGATCATCGCTGAGCAGGGTGAGGTCGTTACCCGTGAGAAGGCAGACGAGATTCAGAATGCTGCTGTTCCGTTTGTATGGATCGAAACTCCTGAGAGAAAGGTAAAAGTTCTTTCCAACCTGGAAGTTGATCTGACAAAATGGGTAGATATCGATCCGGAAGAAGTAGGCGTAACAGAAGACGTTTACTATCCGGTACTCGCTGAGATCCTTGAGAAATATACGGATATCGAGGATATCAAGGAAGAGATCTGCGACAGAATTCATGAGCTTATTCCGAAGCACATTACCCGTGAGGATATTTTTGCTTCTATTAACTACAACATGCATCTGGAGTATCACATCGGAAATGACGATGATATCGACCATTTGGGCAACCGTCGTATCCGCTGCGTAGGTGAGCTTCTTCAGAACCAGTATAGAATCGGTCTTTCCCGTATGGAGAGAGTTGTTCGTGAGAGAATGGGTACACAGGATCAGGATTCCGTTACCGCACAGTCTCTGATCAACATCAAACCGGTTACTGCTGCAGTAAAAGAGTTCTTCGGATCTTCCCAGCTGTCTCAGTTCATGGATCAGAACAACCCGCTTGGTGAGCTGACCCATAAGAGACGTCTGTCCGCACTTGGACCCGGCGGTCTGAGCAGAGATCGTGCCGGATTCGAGGTTCGAGACGTACATTATTCCCACTACGGAAGAATGTGCCCGATCGAGACTCCCGAGGGACCGAACATCGGTCTGATCAACTCCCTTGCTTCCTATGCAAGAATCAACCAGTACGGCTTTATTGAAGCTCCGTATCGTGTAATCGATAAAACCGATCCGGCTAATCCGCGTGTTACAAACGATGTCGTTTACATGACCGCAGATGAAGAGGATAACTATCATGTGGCACAGGCGAATGAGCCGCTGGACGAAGAGGGACACTTCATCCATCGCAATGTTTCCGGTCGTTTCAGAGAGGAAACACAGGCATACGAGAGAAGCATGTTTGATTACATGGACGTATCTCCGAAGATGGTATTCTCTGTTGCTACAGCCCTGATTCCGTTCCTGCAGAACGACGATGCTAACCGTGCGCTGATGGGATCCAACATGCAGCGTCAGGCCGTTCCGCTTCTGTTCACACAGGCTCCGGCTGTCGGAACAGGTATGGAAGAAAAAGCTGCGATTGACTCCGGTGTCTGCGTAATCGCAAAGAAATCCGGTACGATCACCTATGCTGCATCCAATGTGATCCGTATGGACAACGATGACGGTACACGTGATGAGTATCGTCTGATGAAGTTCACACGAAGCAACCAGAGCAACTGCTACAACCAGAGACCGATCGTATTCAAAGGTGACCATGTGGAAGCCGGCGAGCCGATCGCTGACGGTCCGTCCACATCCGGCGGCGAGCTGGCACTTGGTAAGAATCCGCTGATCGGATTCACTACCTGGGAAGGCTACAACTACGAGGATGCGGTCCTTCTGAGCGAGCGTCTGGTTCAGGATGATGTATATACATCCATTCATATCGAAGAGTACGAGTGTGAGGCTCGTGATACAAAGCTGGGACCGGAAGAGATCACCAAGGATGTTCCTGGTGTCGGTGATGATGCTCTGAAAGATCTGGATGAGAGAGGAATTATCCGTATCGGTGCAGAAGTACGTGCCGGGGATATTCTGGTTGGTAAGGTTACACCGAAGGGTGAGACCGAGCTTACTGCGGAAGAGCGTCTGCTGCGTGCTATTTTCGGCGAGAAAGCAAGAGAGGTACGTGATACATCTCTGAAAGTTCCGCACGGAGAGTACGGTATTGTTGTAGATGCACGTGTATTTACCAGAGAGAACGGCGATGAGCTTTCTCCGGGTGTAAATCAGGCAGTACGTATTTATATTGCACAGAAGAGAAAAATCTCCATCGGTGATAAGATGGCCGGCCGTCATGGTAACAAGGGTGTCGTTTCCCGCGTTCTTCCGGTTGAGGATATGCCGTTCCTTCCGAACGGACGTCCGCTGGACATCGTTCTGAACCCGCTGGGTGTACCTTCCCGAATGAATATCGGACAGGTCCTGGAGATCCACCTCAGCCTTGCTGCAATGGCACTTGGATTCAATATCTCCACGCCGGTATTTGACGGTGCAAACGAGATCGATATCCAGGATACACTGGAGATGGCTGACAGCTATGTAAACGACACATGGGAAGTATTCACCGAGAAGTACAAGGAGATCCTTGTTCCTGAAGTTTACGATTATCTGGATCGCAACAAGGCACACAGAGCTCTTTGGAAAGGCGTTCCGATTTCCCGTGACGGTAAGGTACAGCTTCGTGACGGACGTACAGGAGAACCGTTTGATGCTCCGACTACCATCGGTCACATGCACTACCTGAAACTGCATCATCTGGTAGACGATAAGATCCATGCACGTTCTACCGGACCATACTCCCTCGTTACCCAGCAGCCGCTCGGTGGTAAAGCACAGTTCGGCGGACAGCGATTCGGAGAGATGGAGGTTTGGGCACTGGAGGCTTACGGTGCTGCATACACACTGCAGGAGATCCTGACAGTGAAGTCGGATGATGTTGTTGGTCGAGTTAAGACATATGAGGCTATTATCAAGGGCGAGAATATCCCTGAACCGGGTATTCCGGAGTCCTTCAAGGTTCTTCTGAAAGAGCTGCAGTCTCTGGCACTGGATATCCAGGTGCTGGATGAAAACGGCGAAGAAGTGAAGATCATGGAATCCGTAGATTACGGCAACACCAGCTTCCGTAAGATCATGGAAGATGCCGATCGTTCCGCAAATCGTGCTGACGATCGCGAGCTGGCAGAGTATGGTTACGGAAAACAGGAGTTCAGCATGGACGGTGAGCTGGTTGATGCGGAGGATTCTTATACCGAGAATGACGGCGACCGTGAGTTTATTGACAGCCTGGAAGAAGATAGCTACGACGATATCGATGAGTAATTGTATATGAACAGTGCTGTCCTTCGGGACAGCAGCTGTTTGATATAACATGTATTCCTGAACTGGCCATAATTGTTTGGAAAGGGGAAAACAAATGCCTGAAACAAAAACTGAAGGTACCATGCAGCAGCTGAACTTCGATGCAATCAGAATCGGACTTGCATCTCCGGATAAGATTCGCGAGTGGTCTTTCGGCGAAGTAAAAAAGCCGGAAACCATCAACTACAGAACACTGAAACCGGAGAAGGACGGTCTTTTCTGTGAGCGTATCTTTGGACCGACCAAGGATTGGGAGTGTCACTGCGGTAAATATAAGAAAATTCGCTATAAAGGCGTAATTTGTGATCGCTGCGGCGTTGAGGTTACCAAAGCTTCTGTACGTCGTGAGAGAATGGGTCATATTGAACTTGCTGCACCGGTTTCTCATATCTGGTATTTCAAGGGAATTCCGTCCAGAATGGGTCTGATTCTTGACCTTTCTCCGAGAACTCTTGAGAGAGTACTGTATTTTGCAAGCTACATCGTACTGGATCCGGGTGAGACCAAGCTGATGAAGAAGCAGGTACTGACCGAGAGAGAATACGCAGAAGCTGTCGAGACCTATGGATACGATGCATTCCGTGTGGGTATGGGTGCAGAATCCATCAAAGAGCTTCTCAGTGAGATCGATCTGGAGAAGGAGTATGAAGACCTTCGTAACGAGCTGGATAACTGTACGGGTCAGAAGCGTGCCCGTGTTATCAAAAGACTGGAAGTTGTAGAAGCATTCCGTGAATCCGGAAATAATCCGGAATGGATGGTTCTGGACTGCGTTCCGGTTATCCCGCCGGATCTGCGTCCGATGGTACAGCTGGACGGCGGACGTTTTGCAACATCCGACCTGAACGATCTGTATAGAAGAATTATCAACAGAAATAACCGTCTGAAGAGACTTCTGGATCTGGGAGCCCCGGATATTATCGTAAGAAACGAGAAGAGAATGCTGCAGGAGGCTGTCGATGCACTGATTGATAACGGCCGCCGCGGACGACCGGTTACAGGACCGGGCAACCGTGCACTGAAATCTCTGTCCGATATGCTGAAAGGTAAATCCGGACGTTTCCGTCAGAACCTTCTGGGAAAACGAGTAGACTACTCCGGACGTTCCGTTATCGTCAACGGACCGGAACTGAAACTGTATCAGTGCGGTCTGCCGAAAGAGATGGCAATTGAGCTGTTCAAACCGTTCGTTATGAAGGAACTGGTTGCAGCCGGAACTGCTCACAATATCAAAAATGCGAAGAAGATGGTAGAGAAACTGGAGAATGCCGTATGGGACGTTCTCGAGGATGTAATCAAAGAGCATCCGGTTATGCTGAACCGTGCTCCTACACTGCATCGTCTGGGTATCCAGGCATTTGAGCCGATTCTTGTAGAGGGTAAAGCTATTAAGCTGCATCCGCTTGTATGTACCGCGTTCAATGCCGACTTCGACGGTGACCAGATGGCTGTACATCTTCCGCTGACTGCAGAAGCACAGGCAGAGTGCCGATTCATGCTTCTGTCTCCGAATAACCTGCTGAAACCGTCTGACGGCGGTCCTGTAGCGGTTCCGTCTCAGGATATGGTTCTCGGTATCTACTATCTGACACAGGAGCGTCCTGGCATCATCGGTGACGGTACCTGCTACAAAGATATGAACGAGGCAATTCTTGCTTACGAGAACGGCTATATCAAGCTGCAGACACGTATCAAGGTTCGCCGTACAGGAAAAGATGCGGAGGGCAACGACATTGAGCAGGTAGTAGACACCACTCTGGGTCGTCTGATGTTCAATGAGCTGATTCCGCAGGATCTGG
This sequence comes from Eubacteriales bacterium, assembly GCA_030527665.1. GTDB lineage: Bacteria > Bacillota > Clostridia > Lachnospirales > Lachnospiraceae > Bilifractor. The sequence continues at coordinate 2,177 of JAUNAK010000010.1, read as the reverse complement.
GTTATGTGGATCGTTCCATCCCGGGAAATGAACTTGTTCCGGAGATCGGATTCATGGTTAAGAAAGGTGACCTTAAGAAACTTCTTGAGAAGATCATCGATATCCATGGTGCAACACTGACTGCTGAAGTTCTGGACCAGATCAAAAACATGGGTTACCATATTTCTACACGTGCCGGTATGACCGTATCCATTTCCGATATGACCGTGCCTGCAAGCAAGCCGGCTCTTCTGGCTGAGGCTGAGGCAACTGTAGATAAGATCACCAGAAACTACAAACGTGGTATGATCACCGATCATGAGCGTTATAAAGAGGTTGTTACCACATGGGAAGATGTGGATAACCGCCTGACTAAGGAACTGCTGAACGGACTGGATAAGTACAACAACATCTTCATGATGGCTGACTCCGGTGCCCGTGGTTCTGATAAACAGATCAAACAGCTGGCTGGTATGCGAGGCCTGATGCAGGATACAACCGGACATACCATCGAGCTCCCGATCAAATCCAACTTCCGTGAAGGTCTGGACGTACTGGAGTACTTCATGTCTGCACATGGTGCTCGTAAAGGTCTGTCCGATACCGCGCTTCGTACCGCCGACTCCGGTTACCTGACACGTCGAATGGTAGACGTATCTCAGAACCTCATGATTCGTGAGCCGGACTGCTCTCTTACAAGAAAAGAGATTCCGGGTATCTGGGTAGAAGAGTTCCGTGAAGGAAAAGAGATGGTCGAGACTCTGCAGGAACGTATTACAGGACGTTTCTCCTGCTATGAGATCAAAGATAAAGACGGCAACGTAATCGTTAAGAAAAACCATATGATCACACCTCGCCGTGCTGCGAAGGTTGTATCGATCGGTGTTAACGAAGACGGCAGCCCGATTACAAAGGTTAAGATCCGTACGATTCTTACCTGCCGTTCTCATATGGGTATCTGCTCCAAGTGCTATGGTTCCAACATGGCAACCGGAGAAGTTGTACAGGTTGGTGAGTCTGTCGGTATCATTGCTGCACAGTCCATCGGTGAGCCTGGTACACAGCTGACCATGAGAAACTTCCATACCGGTGGTGTTGCCGGTACTGCCGATATCACACAGGGTCTTCCTCGAGTTGAGGAGCTTTTCGAGGCTCGTAAACCGAAGGGTCTTGCAATCATTACAGAGATCAAGGGTATCGCACAGCTGCGTGATACCAAGAAGAAACGTGAGATCGTTGTAACCAATCCGGAAGACGGTGAGACAAAGACCTACCTGATTCCGTACGGAACCAGACTGAAGAAAGAGCTGGAAGACAATGAGATGACACTGGCTGTTGAGGCCGGTGATCCGCTGACCGAAGGTTCTATCAACCCGCATGACCTGCTTCGTATCAAGGGCAAGGATGCCGTTCAGGATTACCTGCTTGGTGAAGTACAGCGTGTATACCGACTTCAGGGTGTAGATATCTGTGATAAACATATCGAGGTAATCGTACGTCAGATGCTGAAGAAGGTTCGTATCGAAGAAAGCGGAGATACCGAGTTCCTTCCGGGCAGAATGATCGACTATCTGGATCTGCTTGATACAAATGAGAAGATGGAAGAAGAAGGAAAAGAACAGGCAAAATATACATCTGTTCTTCTCGGAATCACCAAAGCTTCTCTTGCTACCGATTCCTTCCTTTCTGCTGCATCCTTCCAGGAGACAACACGTGTTCTGACCGATGCTGCAATCAAGGGTAAAGTCGATCCGCTGATCGGTCTGAAGGAGAACGTAATCATCGGTAAGCTGATTCCTGCAGGTACAGGTATGAAGTATTATCGTAACCTGCATCTGAATACCGATGCTGCATTTGAAGCTGCCAAAGCAGCTGCAGCGGCTGCCAAAGCAGCAGAAGCAGCACGCAGCAGAAGCGAGAATCAGCCGAAACCGGCTGCAGAAGCTGCTCCTGCCGAGCCGGAGACAGAAGAAGTTCTGACAGAAGAGCCGGAGATTTCGGAAGGCTTCGATGAGAGCGAAGAATAATCTGTAAAATGCGAATCCCGCAGGGATCTGTGTAGATAAAGAAGAGGGCGTTTCCCGGAATTCCGGGAGACGCCCTCTTTGCATAATCGTATACCTGCAGATCAATAAACATAACAATACAGAACTATAGACGTAAAAATGAAGAACTATAGACGTAAAAATAAAGAAATA
>JAUNAK010000052.1 GCA_030527665.1 Eubacteriales bacterium | reverse complement strand
TGCTTTAAGTCCGGAAAACGATAGAAGAAGTGATAGAACAATAAAAAAGAATGATAGAAAAAAGAACGATAAAAGGAAAAACAGCTGTGAAAAATGAATGGCATTTTTCACAGCTGTTTTTATCAATATTCGGTATCGTCCGTAGTTTCGGTGTTATCGGATTCGATCTCATCCCATGTCTCATAGGATTCCTGAGACTCTTCCGGGCTTGCGGAGGAGTCTGCGGTTGTTTCCGGTGTCGGCGTCGGTGTTGCCGTAGCTGCTGCTGTCGGCCTTGCGGCACCGTTTAATACGGGATCGGAGGAATGATCGGAGAACATGCCAAGCATGGTCTGTGCACGGTCATAATCGATGGCTTCGGTATTGTTCAGGAAGATCACATCCTTGATGTTTTTGTCGATGCACATCTGTGTCAGATCACCGGTGTAGTAGCGATAGTCAATAACGTAGATATCTTTGTAATGATCGACCAGGAACGGAACAAGTGCATTACCGAAGGATTCCTTGATAACGATACAGGATTCTCCGTCCGGAAGAGAAGGATTGTGGATCTCTTCGTAGGGCTGGTCACCGCAGATAAAGCAGAGATACTTGTTCTCTTCGGAATAGTCATTGGCATCGGTGATGACATAGGATTCATAGGTTTCACCGTCTTCGGCCGATACATAGGTCAGATCATTGGTTGCGATCGGTTTGTATGCATATACCGTATCTGGTTTGGCAGCAAGCTCAGCGGACTGGTTGCTGTATGCGTAGTAGGAACCGAGGAAGCCGGGGAATTCCATCATTTCATAATCAGCAAGTTCATGAGGAGTAATTCCTTTGACTTTGCAGAATTCCTTGTAGGAGTAGTAGGCTCCGAGTGCGGTCCAGTGATGGTCGGTACGGAAATACAGATAATCCGAATTGTGTTTCTTCAGTGTATCGAAGACGGATATGGTCTTTACATCCGAACTCATGCGGCTGTAGATGTACGGGATCGCATCCTCCTGTGCAGATGCTCCCAGAGACTCCTGCACGCTCTTATCGAGGCAGATACCGAAGCTGGTAGGAATAACCATGTCATAGACATCTACGGCACTTCCTGTCCACTGTGCGACCGTATTCAGCATGGCTGCATAGGCGTCCGCATTATCCTGATTGAAGTAGTAGAGCTCAAATCCCTGGTTGTCGGTAACATAGATCGTTCCCGCAACCTCCGGTTTGTTGTGAATCGTTCCGTCTTCAAGAACCTCTTCCTCTTCAGTTGGCTGTGCCACTGCGGAGAAGGTCAGTACCGGAGCCGGTTCAGCATTGCTGGATGCAATCGGATCCGGAACGGCTTCACCGCCGGCCGCGGAAGCGGATCCATAGATCTGTCCGCCGGTTCGGATACCGGAAAAACGCTGGAAGAAGGAGTTCAGTCCGATCATCGGTTCACGAATCGGATAGGTATCAGAGTACCAGGTGGTCAGATCGGTGAAATACTGACCGTTGATCAGGCCGACGACGCTCAGTTTCGGAAATGCAGCAAGCTTGCGTTTCTCGGAAACCGATTCTGTGGGTCTCCACCAGATACATAGACCCAGCAGGAAAAAGAATAAAAACAGCACAATAAAAATCAGTAAAGCACGTGTTCGCCAGATTTTTCTGTAGCGAAGGCTTTGACGTGCATAGGGTGTTCGGGTCTTGCCCATGGTTAACAGATCCTCCTTTAATTATCAGAACTGGTTGTACAGGAACGGTGTGTATGTATTTCCTGCCATGGCAAAGAGCGACAGAAGCAGGAAAACGACAGCCAGTGCTGTTTTTAATCCATAGAAATAATTCTTGGATATGCGACGGGTTTCAAACTGATCTTCGATAAATTCTCCGATCCTGCGGGCGATCGGTGTACATGCAAGGATACAGACGATCAGCAGGAAGATATTGTTTTTGAGTGTAAGTCCTACGGCACTGTTGTATCCGCCGGCTGCACTGTGGAAGAAAAATCCTTTTAATGCTGCACCGAGATCACCGAAGTTGGTGAAGCGGAAAAGAAGCCAGCCCAGATTGAAGAAAAAGATGATGTATACATGCTGCATCACATGACCGATCTTAGTCAGAATCTGCATAGTCTGTGAACGCTGTGCAGCTGCATCGGCAGGATCAATGCCTTTGGCAGCCAGATAATCCTTGCGGCGGCGGATCACCTCGTTTTCGATGGTGATCAGTACAAAGTACATGAGACCCCAGAGAATGAAGTTCCATGCTGCTCCGTGCCAGATACCGGTAGCAAGCCATACGATCAGAACGTTCAGCATGGTGCGGCGGGGACTTACCCGGTTTCCGCCCAGCGGAATGTAGATATAATCACGGAAGAAAAGTGACAGAGAAATATGCCATCTTTTCCAGAAATCCTTTGCAGAAACAGCAATGTACGGATAATTGAAGTTCTCCAGATAATGGAAGCCGACCATTTCACCAAGAGAAACAGCCATGCCGGAGTAGGCAGCAAAATCCAGATACATCTGCAGGGAATAGAAGATCGATCCGAGCCAGACTGCTGCAGTGGAAACGCTTGCCATTCCGCCGATCGGAATCAGCTTGTCGGCAATCGAACCGCAGGCATCTGCCAGCAGTGTCTTCATCGCCAGGCAGGTAAGGAAGCGGAACATACCATGTGTAAGTGTGGTAAGATTCATCTTGCGCTGCAGGATCTCTTTTCGGGTCTCTTCAAAACGAACGATCGGTCCCTGCAGAATATTGTGGAACATTGCTGTATACAGCAGAACGATGAAAAAGCTTTTCTCTGCGTTGATCTTGCGATTGTATACATCTGCGGTATAGGAGATCAGCTTGAAGGTGTAGAAAGAAACACCCAGCGGCATCGCGATCCGCAGACCGTCCCAGGAGATTCGGAACAGGGATGCAAAGGATCCCAGAACGAAGTTCGTATACTTGAAGATGACAAGCAGCCCCAGGAATACAGCGATGGAAATGATCAGATAACGCTTTCGCATGATCTGCGAGACGTCTTCTTTATCCATCTGCAGCGCCAGGAACCAGGCAGCAGCCGATTCGGCGACCAGCAGCACCAGATATCCCAGCCCTCCAAAGGCATAGAACAGAAGAGAAAAGACCAGAAGTACCACGTTCTTCCTGGATAATCCGGGAACAAGGAGGTAGATCAGGAGATAGACCGGTAAGAAACAAATGATAAAAAATAAACTTGAAAATGACATAGTATCCCCTCGACATTGTACAATAATAATGATATGTTAATAACTTAATGGGAGGTCTGTCAAGGTTCTTCCCTATTATTAAGGAAAATTAACATTTGCATAGAATGAGGTAAAGAAAAATGTCCTTGGACCTGATTATGGATGCAGTGCTGGATACGGCAAAGCTGCTTCCTTTTTTGTATCTCACATATCTGTTTATGGAATATCTGGAGGAGAAAGCTGGAGAAAAAACGATCCATGCCCTGGAGAAAACGAGGGGCTGGGGACCGGCAGTCGGTGCTTTTACCGGTATCATTCCGCAGTGCGGTTTCTCGGCAGCTTCCGCCAGTCTGTATGCGGGCGGAGTGATCACACTGGGCTCACTGCTGGCGGTTTTTCTGTCTACGTCGGATGAGATGCTTCCTATATTAATATCGCAGAGAGTACATGCTCTTTCTATCCTGAAAATCATGCTGGCCAAGGTGGTGCTTGCTGCAGTCACCGGTTTTGCTGTGGATGCATTTCTGAGAGTCTATCGTAAATACTATCCGAAGAAGAGACATGATATCCATGAACTTTGTGATGAAGATGACTGTCACTGCGAGGAAGGAAATATCTTTATATCAGCGCTGATCCATACGGCACAGATCGCTGCCTTTATTTTGATTCTTTCGGTTATCATTTCGTTCCTGGTCGAGCTGGTCGGGGAGGAAACGATCGCCGGACTTCTCGGTGACCGTCCGGTCGTCGGTGTACTGTTGGCTGGTCTGGCCGGTCTGATTCCGAACTGTGCCGCTTCCGTTATGATCACGACCCTGTATCTGCGGGGACTGCTGAGTGCCGGACAGATGATGGCCGGTCTGCTGGTCGGTGCAGGTGTTGGCCTGCTGGTTCTTTTCCGGGCAAATCGACACTACTGGAAAGAAAATCTGATCATACTTGCCGGTCTGTACGGTGTCGGTGTGTTCTGGGGACTGGTGATCGAAGTATTTGGAATCGTATTTTGAGCCGCAGGCCGGAGAATTTCTTGTCGGCTGTAAGGAGTATGAACCATAAACGTATTGAAGGAGATAGGAGAAAGTTTCAATGACGGAGCAGAAATGCAGGATCAGTAAAAAATGCGGCGGATGTGCCTATCTGGACAAAACATATGAAGAACAGCTGAAGCTGAAGGAAAAGTGGGTTCGTTCTCTTATGAAGGATCTCTGTAACGTAAAACCGGCAGCCGGAATGAAGGATCCGTTTTATTACAGAAATAAGGTCAATGCCGCCTTTGCAAGAAAGAAAGACGGAACCGTTATTGCCGGCATGTACGAAGAAGGAACCCATTTTGTACTGTCGGCCGAGAACTGTCTGATCGAAGATCAGCGGGCTAGCCGGATCATCAAAACCGTCTGCCGCCTGCTGCAGGATTTCCGGATCCGGATCTACAATGAGGATTCCGGCTTCGGTCTGATGCGGCATATCTGTATCCGTACGGCACATGAGACCGGACAGATCATGGTTACGCTGGTAGCTGCATCGCCGATTCTTCCTAATAAAAACCATTTCGTGCGGAAGCTGCTGGAACTGCATCCGGAGATCACGACGGTCGTACTGAATGTCAATGAGCGGCATACCACAATGGTACTTGGGAAACGAAACATCGTTTTATACGGAAAGGGATATATCGAAGACCGCCTGTGCGGCCTGACGTATCGGATCTCCCCGAATTCCTTCTATCAGATCAATTCCGTGCAGACGGAAGTGCTGTATGGCAAGGCGGTAGAACTGGCCGGTCTGACCGGAAAGGAAACGGTCTTTGATGCCTATTGCGGCATCGGAACGATCGGAATGACGGCAGCCGGAAAGGCTTCCTATGTGACCGGTGTGGAACTGAATAAGGATGCGGTACGGGATGCCGGAAGCAACGCCAAAAGAAACGGGGTCAAAAATATCGAGTTCGCTGCAGAGGATGCGGGACGTTTCCTGCATCGTATGGCCGATGAAGGGAAGAAGATGGATGTTCTCTTCATGGATCCGCCCCGATCCGGAAGTTCCCTGGAATTTATCGATGCGGCGTCTGCCATGCATCCGGATAAGATCGTCTACATATCCTGCAATCCGGAAACGATGGCAAGAGACCTGAAGCTGTTTAAGGAGAGGGGCTATCATTTCCACGAAGTCTGGCCGGTGGATATGTTTCCCTGGACAAAATCGCTGGAATGCTTCTGCCTGTTAACGGCAGAAGGAAAGCGGATCGGAAGTCCTTCGAAGGCTGTGAATAAAAAAGACAAAAAATTAAAAAAAAGTCGTTGACATCCATTCGTATGTGTTGTAATATACTCATTGTTCGAGAGAACAACACATACAAATGCGCGAGTGGCTCAGGGGTGGAGTACAACCTTGCCAAGGTTGGGGTCGCGGGTTCGAATCCCGTCTCGCGCTCGCTAAGGGGAATGCAGAAATGCATTCCCCTATTTTGTATATGCATACATAGATGTATCAGATGCCTCTGGCTATGGGTACTGATGATACAGAGACTACTGGATCGAATCGGTCCATCCGGCTTGTTGTATGCAGTATTTTTCATGCTGATGGGGAGAATCTTTCCGGCAGCATGGAATACGTGGATCCTGTCGTACAATTGGGCATTTTTAAAAGCATTTTGGTCTTTGATTTACATAGAAAATTCACAATCCCTATGCTATAATAGGTGGCTGATACACATTAAATCATTTACTGAAATATCGGCAGCAGATAATGAGCTGACGGAGTTGTATCGCAATTTTCCCTGAAAAGATTGGCGTGCGGCCCTGCAGATCCGGAAGATCTGCATCCGACTGAGGTGAAGAATGAAAAAAAGAACCGGTGAGATCCTGCAGATTCTGGATGATATGTACGGAACAGAGATCAGTACGTTTCTGCATGCAGAGAATGCAGGACAGCTGCTGATCGCGACTATGCTGAGTGCACAGTGCACGGATGCCAGAGTGAATCTGGTGACAAAGGATCTGTTTGTGAAATATCCGGATATGCAGGCATTTGCAGATGCAGATCTGAAAGAACTGGAAGAAGATATTCGATCCACCGGTTTTTATCATAATAAAGCAAAAAATATCATTGGCTGCGCCAAAATGCTTTGTGAAAAGTATGGTGGTGAGGTTCCGCACACCGTTGAGGAACTGACAGAGCTTCCGGGTGTGGGAAGGAAGACTGCCAATGTTGTCAGGGGCAATATTTTCCATGACCCCAGTATTGTAGTAGATACCCATGTCAAGCGTATCGCGTATCGGTTGAAGTTGACAGAGGAGACGGACCCTGTAAAGGTGGAATTTGATCTGATGAAGGTTCTGCCCAGGGATCACTGGATTCTGATCAATCTTCATCTGATCACTTTTGGCAGAGAGACCTGTCTGGCACGGAATCCCAAATGTGAGGTTTGCAGGCTGCAGTCCTATTGCAGAGAGTACAGACAGCGTATGAAAGAAAAGGAGAAGAAGACTAATGCGAAGAAATAATAAACGCAGACAGATCGTTGCAGCGGTAATTGCTGTGTCACTGGCGGTGATGATGGTTCTGTCCATGCTTTCGGTTATGGTTTCCGCGGAAGAGCTGACTGCTGTATCGGTGGAAGCACCCGCCGATACGGCAGCTTCAAATGCAGAAACCGCGTCGAGTTCGGAAACAGCTTCCGATTCAGAAACCGCTTCCGATTCGAAAACAGCCGCCGATTCGACAGGCAGTTCATCAGCTTCCGGAAATGAAGATTCCAAAGCAGCCGGAGCAGCTGGAAGCAGCTCCGATGCCGGCAGCTCCGCATCCGGTTCACAGACAGACGGTACCGGACTGGTTCCGGCAGCAGTACAGACCGAAAAAGAAGCCGGAAGAGTATATGTGGATAACATTGATGTTTCCAACATGACCGAGGAGCAGATCACCAAGGCGATCGATGCACATATGGAGGATCTGAAAGGGGATACCATCGTTATGTACGCCGGTTCCGGAGAAGTCAATGCAACAGCCGGTGATATGGGACTTACCTATAACAATACCTACATTGCATCGGAAGCATATTCCATCGGAAGAAGCGGCAATATCCTGAAGCGTTTTCTTGCTGAGAAAAGCATCAGCCAGGACGGCCCGATCGTGCTGGATCTGGATCTGTCGGTAAAGGAAGATGAGATCTCCACAATTATTACACGGAATACCGCACGTCTGAACTGTTCGGCACGTTCCAACGGACTGAAGCTTCGCAGTGACAATGTTTTTGTAATGACAGAAGGAAAAGAAGGCGTCAATGTGGACGCTGCTGCTTCTGCCAAAAAAGTAAAAGAATACATGGATAATGAATGGCATGGCGGTCAGGGCGGTGTCATTCTGGCAGCGGAGATCACTCCCTATGATGACCAGTCGGAAAATCTGACAAAGGTTAAGGATGTTCTCGGAACCTGCACCACCGGTTATGGTACCGGCGATATCAACCATGATACAAACGTAGAGCTTGCTGCAAAAAATATCGACGGAACCGTCCTGTATCCGGGTGAAGAGTTTTCAGCAGAAAAGACCATCGGACCGACAACCGAGGAAAATGGTTTCCTTCCGGGCGATACCTATGTGGGAAGCAAGGTCGTTGAGACCTACGGCGGCGGTGTCTGCCAGGTAACAACAACACTGTATGGTGCTGTACTGCAGGCTGAGCTGGAAGTTACCGAACGCCACAATCATTCCAGTCTGGTTTCCTATGTGAATCCGGGAATGGATGCTGCGATTTCCGAAGGTCTGCTGGATTTCCGTTTTGTCAACAACAACAGTGTACCGATCTATATTCAGGCAGTCATCGAGAACGGTCTGCTGACCTTCAACATTTATGGCTGTGATACAAGAGATAAGGATCGTACTCTGTATTTCGACACTCGGATCACTGATTCCACAGATGTGAAAACAGCTTATGATATGGACTCCTCCAAGATGGTAGGTACCGTAACGACAAGCGGCGGTGTTCACGGAACAACAGCCGAGCTGTACAAGGTGATCACAGTCAACGGTGAGCAGAAAGAGGAACTGGTCAGCACCAGTATCTATCAGATGATGCCGCTGACCTATACATACGGAACCATGGACGCAACATCGGAACAGCTTGCACAGGTGCAGGAGATCGTTGCCGAAGGCAATGCCATGAGTCAGTAAAGTCTGTTAACTGTTCAGAGCTGTCGGTTGTCAGAATAGCAGCCGGTAAGGCTGTCAGCAATTCAAGGCTGTCAATTGTCAGAATAGCAGCTGGTAAGACTGTCAGCAGTTCATATGGTCAGTTGTTAAGAATAGTAGCTGCTGAGGATATCAGCAGTTAAGGAATCAGCAGAAATCGAGGTATATATCTTGAAACGTGGAAAATTATCAGAAACGGTTAAAAACCGTTCCATACAGAAGCTGATCGATCAGAAGCCGGGGAAGTTACGATCCTCGGCTTCCTTTTCGGGCAGGACAAAGGACTTCGTTCGGCGTTCTGTTTTTCATGCCGCAAATGCGCTTGCAGCGGCAGGCGGAACCGCAGAGGAACTGGAGCTGCAGCTCCTGCTTCCGGAGAAAACGGAAGAGCGGGAACTGAAGGAAATGATCCGTGAAGCAGCGGCAGCTGCCGATCTGCTGCATGCAGGGCTGCAGGCGGATGCGGAAGTCACCGATGCGGTGGTTTGTCCCTGTGCCGTGACATTCTGCTGCGGTTCCGGATCGGATCGCATGAGCATGGATGAGCAGAGGAAAACATATGCCGGTATGGATATCGTGCTTACCCGATGGATCGGCATGGAAACAACGGCGATCCTTGCCAAAGAGAAGTATACGGAACTGCGGAAGTTCTTTTCCGAGGATTTTATCCGTAATGCCGGAGAACTGGACCGGACATTGTCAGCAGCCGGCGATGCTGCCGCCGCAGCAGAAGCAGGTGTGCCGTATATGCAGGCACTGGCCGAGGGCGGAATCTTTGAGACCCTGTGGAAGATGGGCGAGGAGACTGGCTGCGGAATGGATGTGGATCTTCGAATGATCCCGATCCGTCAGGAAACGGTGGAGATCTGTGAAGTATTTGATATCAATCCCTATGAAAGCCTGTCAGGAGGAGCGCTGCTGCTTCTGGCTGCAAACGGCCAGCAGATCGTTGAGGAACTGGCTCAAATCGGAATACCGGCAAAGGTCATCGGAAGAACCTGCGAAGGGAAGGAGCGGATCCTTCGAAATCAGGAGCAGATCCGTTATCTGGACAAATACCGGCAGGACGAGATCTACAAGGTTATTTAAATAATAAAAAGTATAAACAGCCCTGCGGCCGGTCAAAATGCAAAAGAAAAAATGCATATAACGTACTTATTTAGAAAGCGTGAGTAGAATGGCACATTTTAATATTGTATTATTGGAGCCGGAGATTCCGGCAAATACCGGAAATATAGGAAGGACCTGTGTGGCGACGGGGGCGAGCCTTCATCTGATCGAACCGCTGGGGTTTCATCTGAATGAGAAAGCAATCAAGAGGGCCGGAATGGATTACTGGCAGAAGCTGGATGTGCATCGCTATATCGATTATCAGGATTTCTGTGAAAAACATCCGGACGCAAAGGTATATTATGCCACTACCAAGGCACCGCAATGCTATACCGATGTGGAATTTGAAGAGGACTGCTATATTATGTTCGGCAAAGAGAGTGCGGGCATTCCGGAGGACATCCTCTATGAAAACCAGGCAACTGCGATCCGGATCCCCATGCTGGAGGATATCCGTTCGCTGAATCTCAGCAATTCCGCAGCCATCGTACTCTATGAGGCACTCCGGCAGCATGGATTTGATCATATGCAGGAGGCAGGACAGCTGCGAAGCAGAGCCTGGGATAATATATAAGACAGGTGCTCTCGCAAATTCTGCAGTTTCGGGTTAAATCGCGAATCTTGAAGAGAATTCGCATATGAGTTTATCAAGTGGAATGGTGCCTCCCTGCGAGAGGAAGAACAACAGGAAAAAGACGGTATGACAATACCATGAAATATATGCATATAACGAAAAAACGCAGTTCCGGATCGGAACTGCGTTTTTGCGTAAATACCATAGCTTTACTTTTCAGAATTGGCTGCAGCGAGGGAGAATACAAACTCCGTTCCGACACCTTCGGTGCTGATAACGGTTATATTCTGTTCGTGCTGGTTGATGATCTCCTTGACAATGGATAAGCCCAGTCCGTTGCCTTTTCGTTCTCTTCCGCGGGAGGCATCGGTCTTGTAAAAACGGTCCCAGATCTTTTTCAGCGCTCCGCTGGCGATACCTACGCCATGGTCACGAACGGTTACATAGATCTTGTCGTGCCGGATGGTCGTGTCGATCTCAATGGAAGAATTGTCGCTGCTGAATTTGATGGCGTTGTCGATCAGATTGTACAGCACCTGCTGGATCTTTTCTCTGTCGGCGGATACATAGAGCTCACTTCCGGTAAGCGTAAGCTGGATCGAGATGGAACGCGGGCGGCATATGCCTTCAAAGGCCGCAGCTGTATTGCGGGCAACCGCATTGATGTCAAAATCCGTAATATGCAGGTTGGCTTCCTTGCGGTCCATGCTGTTCAGCGTCAGGATCCCGTTGGTGAGCTTGGTCAGACGATCGGTCTCATTCAGGACGATGTGCAGATATTTTTCCTGCATCTCGGGCGGGATCGTACCATCCAGCATGGCTTCCACAAATCCCTTGATCGATGTAAGCGGAGAACGGAAGTCATGCGAGACATTGGCAATGAAGTTTTTCTGGTATTCACCGGTCTTTTCCATTTCATCAGACATGGCATTCAGAGAGGAAGCAAGACTGCCCATCTCATCCTGTGTATCCACAGGAATGTTATATTTCAGATTGCCCTTTGCAAACTCCCGGATACCTGCCTGGATCTTTTTCAGCGGACGAAGAACATGGAAATACAGTAGGAAGAATACGGACAGAAACAGGGCAAACACCATGATGCTGAGCTTGTGCTGGATCAGGAGATACTGTTCCCGCTGCTGGATGATCTTGCTCATACTGCTGTGAATGGCAACGTAACCGCGCAGACGCATATTGGAGACGATCGGAACCATGACGCTGACATAGTCCTCGTTGAAGGAACCGAAAAAACGTCCGACCGTGTAGTAGCCGGATCCCAGTGCAACCGGATCAAAATTTTCCAGCTGTATCGGGGTATAGGCAGACGGGGCGGCTGAGGAGGTGGCATATACGGTTCCGTTCGGATCAATCAGCCAGATGACAGAACCCTGATAGGCTGCAAGCGTATGAAGCAGCGTATAGATCTCATCATCCGCAGCGGCAGCGGAATCGCCGGTCGTTCGCGCATTCAGCAGTTTGGGATTTTCTGCAAGGGAGGCAGCTTCATTGTAGATGCTGCGGCCTTCACTTCGGATGATCTGTTTTTCCAGTGCCCGTGCACCGAAGAAAGACAGAAGGGTAAAGCTCAGAATACCGATCACTGCAAAGATAGCTGCAAATTTAAATATGAGTTTCGAGCGCATGGAGAGCAGCTCCTTTTCTTGTACTGTTATAGGTGAATCAAAACGCAGAATCCGTGTTTATGCAGTGGAATCCGCAGGAGATACAGAAGGAATTTCTGCTGTACGGTTTATACGTTCTTGACGTTGAATTTGTAACCGATTCCCCAGACGGTAGAAAGCGCCCAGTAGTCGTTCTCGCCAAGCTTTTCACGCAGACGCTTGATGTGTACATCGACGGTGCGGGTATCACCCACGTACTCATATCCCCAGATATGATCCAGAAGCTGTTCGCGGGTAAAGACCTGGTTGGGTGAGCTGGCAAGGAAATAGAGCAGTTCCAGTTCCTTGGGCGGCATTTCGATGACCTTTCCCTGATGAAGAACCGAGTAATTGCTCAGATTGATCTCCAGATCCGGATAGGTTACGATCTTCAGCGGCTTGACCACTGTCTGCGGTTCCGGAGCGGAAACTGTGGGCTGGAAGCGGCGGAGAACCGCTTTGCAGCGTGCCACAAGTTCCTTGGAGTCAAAGGGTTTGATCATATAGTCATCGGCACCAAGCTCCAGTCCCAGTACCTTGTCGAAAACCTCTCCTTTGGCGGAAAGCATAATGATCGGTATGTTGGATTTGTGACGGACCTCCCGGCAGACTTCATAGCCGTCGATGCCCGGAAGCATCAGATCCAGAAGAATCAGATTCGGCTGAAAAACCGGAATCGTTTTCAGTGCCTCTTCGCCGTCATTGACGATTCGGCAGTCGAAGCATTCTTTTGTCAGATACAGAGAGATCAGCTCTGCAATATTGTTGTCATCATCTACGATCAGGATTTTCTGTTTCACTGCCATAGATTTCCCTCCCTGTTTGGATTATTTCTTAAATGTAACAATGGTAACTCCGGCATCACCTTCTCCGTATTCGGCCAGATGGAATTCCTTGATATGGCTCTGGGTACGAAGGTACTGGTGAATGCCCTTTCGAAGGGCACCGGTTCCTTTTCCGTGTACGACACGAACGGAGGCCAGATGAGCGATATAGGCATCATCCAGATATTTGTCCAGCTCGGCAACCGCTTCATCCACGGTCTTGCCGATCAGCTTGATCTCGGAAGAAACGGACATGGCCTTGGACATGCGTACCTTTCCGGTACTAACATGGGCAGCCTTGCCGGAAAGGGTTACATCCGGCTCATTCAGAAGCTCCAGATCGGAGATATGGACCTTGGAACGAATAATGCCGCAGCGGACGAAGAGATAACCCTTGCTGTCCGGGCGGGTGCTGACCGTTCCCTTCAGATTCAGGCTGAGTACCTTTACGCCGTCACCGATCTGCAGATCGGAAGGCTTCAATTCCTTTGTAGAACGTTCTGCGGGGCGGATGGCATTGGACTTCTGGGTCTTGTTCATCTTCTCACGCAGCTCGTTGCGGCGGCGCTCCATGTCGCCGGAGTTGATGCTGTTTTTGCCGAATTTGCGGAAATCCTTCATGGTCTGATCCGCATAGTCCTTGGCTTCCTGCAGAATGGTATGAGCCTGATCGTTGGCCTTGCGGATGATCTGATCCTTCTGCTTTTCCAGCGTTTTTTCACGGTTCAGAAGATCCTTTTCCTTGCGTTCCAGCTGCTCCATACGGTAGGCAATGGCACGCTGGTCATTCTCCATGGCAATACGGTTCTGTTCCAGTGAGGTGAGGACATCCTCGAAGGATTCATCTTGCTCGCTGATCTGGGCCTGCGCCTCCTCAATAATATAGGAAGGAAGTCCCAGCTTGCCGGAGATGGCAAAGGCATTACTCTTGCCCGGTACACCGATCAGCAGACGGTAGGTCGGGCGCAGTGTCTGGATATCGAATTCGCAGCTGGCATTCTCCACACCGTCCGTGGAAAGGGCGAAGACTTTCAGCTCGCTGTAATGAGTGGTCGCCATGGTACGTACATGCTTCCGGTGCAGGAAGGACAGAATGGCGATCGCCAGAGCGGCACCTTCGGTCGGATCCGTACCGGCACCCAGCTCATCGAAGAGAACCAGAGATTTCTCATTGGCCTTTTCGAGGAAGGAGACGATGTTGGTCATATGGGCGGAGAAGGTACTCAGAGACTGTTCAATACTCTGCTCGTCACCGATGTCCGCATAAACTTCTTCAAATACAGCCAGCTCGGAACGGTCCAGAGCCGGAATGTGCAGACCGGATTCTCCCATGATCGTCAGAAGTCCCAGAGTCTTCAGTGATACAGTCTTGCCGCCGGTATTGGGGCCGGTGATGATCAGAAGATCAAAGGTCTGGCCAAGGCGGATATCAATGGGAACGACCCGATGCTTCTCAAGCAGCGGATGACGGGCTTTGCGCAGCTGAACACGGCCTTCGGTATTGAAGATCGGTTCGCTTCCCTTCATCTCCAGAGAGAGAGAAGCTCTTGCAAAGATAAAATCCAGTTCCACCATGTTTTCCAGGTCGCAGAGGATCTCTTCGATATGCTGACCCGCTTCTTCACTTAAAGCGGCCAGGATCTTCTCAATCTCTTTCTGCTCCTTGATCTCCAGTTCGCGGATCTCATTGTTGAGCTTAACGATTGCCATCGGTTCGATAAAAACGGTGGCACCGGTTGCCGACTGGTCATGGACCATGCCGGGAACGGAACCGCGGTATTCTGCTTTAACCGGAATACAGTAGCGGCCGTCACGCATCGTAATAACCGCATCCTGCAGAGCGCTGCGGAGAGAGCCGTTGATCATGCTGTTCAGCTGGGAATGGATACGGTCTCCGTTTGCTGCGATCTGGCGGCGGATCTGGCGAAGTGCCGGGCTGGCATCATCACTGATCTCATCCTCGGACAGGATGCAGCGGCGGATCTCGGAGGAAAGCGGTGTCAGCGGTTCCAGCGCATTGAAAAATACGTCCAGAGAATCACCGGAGTCTTCATTGTTGTCATGGCGTCCGTAGGATTTGGCACGGGCCGTATTCTCCAGAAGGGAGGCGATGTTCAGCAGTTCGCTGATGGACAGGGTACTGCCAACCTCCAGGCATTTCAGAGAAGCCCGTACATCGCGGGCACTGCCGAAGGAGGGAGCACCTTTTTTCAGATGCCGGGAAACAGCATCGGTGGTCTGCGCCTGCAGCGCACGGATATCCCCCAGATCAGAAGAAGGCAGCAGATCTCTGCAGCGCTTCTTTCCGAGAGGAGAACCCGCATGCTTCTCCAGCATGACCAGGATCTTGTCAAATTCAAGCGTTTTTAAAGCTTTTGCATTCATAGTTGTCTATTCCTTTATTTTCTGCGGCAAATGTTGCTGCTGCATGCCGGTCATACAGGCATACGGCGGCTGCCGCGAATCAAGATTTTGGTTTAAGGATGTCTGCCGAAAGGCAACACAAAAAGAGACTGCGGCAAAGCGGGTCTCTTGCATTATTGTACTCTAAAATGCCTTTTCTCGGAAGATATAATTATAAAAATCATTCATATTTTGTTCATATCTCTTTGTTAACATTTAAATAATTATAGGCTGTTTTCTGCATTCTTTTAAAGGAATGCCAATATGTTTAAAAACTGGAGAAGGAAAATGGGTGAGGACAAAAACTTTCATTCCGATGAGGATTCCCGACAGGAAGAGGAGTATCAGTTTATCAATCAGACCATTAGGAAGAAGCCATACAACCGCAAGAAACTGCTGATCCATATCGGAATCGTAATACTTTCCGGAGTGGCGGCAGGCCTGATTGCGGTCGCTATTCTGGCAGCTGCATTTCATGATATGAGCCGTGAACTTCTGAAACAGCAGGAATCCGCCCGAATCACGATTCCGGCAGATACAGATCCAGATGATACCGCTGCTGCGGTATCCGTAAGTACTGTTCAGCCGGAGACCGAAGAGGAAAATGCAGATGATCAGGCGGCAGATGAGACCGAACATAACGAGACAACAGACAAGACCGATGGATCAGAAATCGAGAATAAGGAAGCGGACAAATCGGAAACGGCAGAGGTAAAAGAAGAGAACAACGAGGCGAAGACAGGAGAAAATGCCGAAGAAGAGGAGAATTCAGACGACAAGACCGGAGAGAATTCCGACGATCCTTCTCTGAAGGAAGAGGCGGAGAACTATCTGACTCCGAAGCAGTATGAGCATCTGTATGCACAGCTTCTGGAGCTGGCAGAGGAAAACAAAGCTTCGATGGTGCAGGTGACAGGCATTTTTACGGAACTGGATTATTTTAACCAGGATTATGAGAATGCACAGCAGGTCTCCGGAACCATCATCTATGATGCACAGAATTCGCTGTATATACTTACGGAGTACAGGGTGATCGAAGGTGCCGAGAAGATCCTGGTAACCTTCTGTGACGGAACCAATGCAGAAGCGACCCTGCAGAAGCAGGATTACAATACCGGTCTGGCGGTGGTCCTTGTAGACAAAAAGGCTCTGGATCCCGAAACAGCAGAGGAACTGAAGCCGGCAACACTGGGCAACTCCTATGCCATGAAGATCGGAGATGCAGTGATCGCAACCGGTAATCTGACGGATTACAGTGATTCCTTCTCCTTTGGTGTCATTACCTCTTTTTCCGGTAAGGTATCCAAAATCGACAAGGAATACAATCTGTTTACCACCGATATGATCGGAACCCCGAACGGAAGCGGTGTCCTTCTGAATCTGCGGGGAGAAGTCATCGGAATTATCGTACAGGGAATCGGAGGCAGCAATGCAACCTTATCCGGCTATGCGGTGTCGCAGCTGAAGGGGCTGATCCAGAACCTGTCCAACGGTGAATATGTTCCGTATATGGGAATTATCGGAAGAAATGTAACCGAAGAGATCTCTGAGCGTTCCGGTATTCCGGCAGGAGTTCTGGTGACAGATGTTGTTATCGATTCTCCGGCAATGCTGGCAGGCATCAAGTCCTACGATGTGATCACCTCCATCGGCGGAAATCCGATCCGCACGATGAAGGCATACGAGGATATTCTGCGAAATCTCAAGCCGGATACGGTAATTACGGTTACTGCGATGAGAAAAGGAATTGAAGGATATACAGAAGTCGAGTTCCCTGTTACAATAACACAGTGGTAGGAAGATGGATCTGTGTCTGCATTCTTTCGGGAAGCTGTTTCGGTGAGGATTCTTTACTAAGCAGGAAGCTGTGCTTAGGAGGGATTCGGGACAGAAGCAGCCAATGCCTGTGTGCAGTATTCATTCGAGGATATCGAAAGGGGATGTGCATAGCACTGCAGTCCAGGGATCCGGAACCTGCCGGGAGAAACGTTTTAGAAATATACAGTGTGCTTTTACAGAAAAGCGTTAGAAAGAGGAAGTTATGCTTTACATACAGGATCTGAATGAAGGTATGAAAATTACCGGCATCTATCTGGTGAAATCAAGAACCGCAGCAACGACAAAAAACGGAAAAGCCTATGACAATGTCATCCTGATGGACAAAACAGGAACCGTGGACTGCAAGATCTGGGATCCGGACTCACCGGGCATTGATGAGTTCGATGCACTGGATTATGTGGAGATCGTCGGCGACGTATCCCGTTACAACAACGCACTGCAGGTATCCCTGAAGCGCGTACGGCTCGCAAGAGAAGGAGAATATGATCCTGCCAACTATGTACCAACCAGTGACAAGAATACGGATGAGATGTTCAAAGTATTGAAGGACTTCATCGATAAGGTAGAAAATCCGTATCTGAATCAGCTGCTGAAAAGCTTTTTTGAGGATCCTTCCTTTGTATCCCGCTTCAAAAACGCATCCGCAGCCAAGACCATCCATCATGCATTTGTAGGCGGTCTGCTGCAGCATACGGTTTATGTAACGAACCTGTGCTATTATTTTTCCAGATACTATTCGGTGCTGAACAAGGATCTGCTGCTTACAGCGGCAATCTGCCATGACATCGGTAAGGTAAAGGAGATCTCTCCCTTCCCGCAGAACGATTATACAGATGACGGACAGCTTCTGGGACATATTATGATCGGTGCGGAGATGATCCATGATGCAGCGGCAAAGATCCCGGGATTCCCGGCCAGGCTGGAATCGGATCTGAAACATTGTATTCTGGCACATCACGGAGAGTATGAATACGGCTCACCGAAGAAACCGGCACTGGCAGAAGCACTGGCACTGAACCTGGCTGATAATGCAGATGCCCGTCTGGAAACCTTAACAGAGCTTTTTAAGGCAAACGCACAGCGCCCGGACGGCGAATGGCTTGGCTTCAACCGCGTATTTGAATCCAACATCCGCAAGACCGGCGACATCAATAAACTGGGATGATCATATGAAGAAAAATGACAGAACAATCGTAAACATTCATGCCACCGGCCAGAACGGCGAAGGCATCGGACGTACAGAAGCTGCCCCCGATCAGGTGGGCGGCTTCACGCTTTTTGTAAAAGATGCGATCGAAGGCGACCGCGCAGAGGTCGTTATCACTAAAGTCAAGAAAAACTACGGTTATGCAAAGGTACTGAAGATCCTCGAACCCTCTTCCAAAAGAGTAGAGGCACCCTGTCCCATTGCCAGCCGCTGCGGCGGATGTCAGATCCAGGCCATGTCCTACGAGGCACAGCTGGAGATGAAGCAGCAGAAGGTACTGGATGATCTGGTACATATCGGAGGCTTTAAGGCGGAGGAGGTACCAATGGAACCGATCCTGGGAATGTCGGATCCCTTCCGTTATCGCAACAAGGCACAATTTCCGATCGGAACAGACAAAAACGGACAGCCAATCGCCGGCTTTTATGCAGGCAGAACCCATTCCATCATTCCCTGCGAGGATTGCCTGCTTGGAATCAATGAGAACAAGGAGATCCTGGAGCGGATCCTTAACTGGATGAAGACATATAGGATTCCTGCCTATAATGAAGAAACAGGAAAAGGACTGGTTCGCCATGTGCTGATCCGCAAAGGTTTTGCCACCGGAGAGATCATCGTCTGCATGATCGTAAACGGACAGGGCATCCCGGAGAAAAATGCACTGATCCAGGTACTTTGTGAGGTTCCGGGTATGACGGGAATTACCTGGAGCAGCAACACAAAGGCAACCAATGTGATCATGAACGGACCGGTCAAAACACTCTGGGGACAGAGCTATATCACCGATTATCTCCGCTACGGGGAGAAATCTGTCGGCTACCAGATCTCACCGGCATCTTTCTACCAGGTAAATCCGGTGCAGACAGAGGTATTGTACGGCAAGGCACTGGAATACGCCGGTCTGACCGGTGAAGAGACCGTTATGGACTTGTACTGCGGAATCGGCACGATCTCTCTTTTCCTTGCACAGAAAGCCAGGGAAGTGATCGGTGTAGAGATCGTTCCGGAGGCCATCGCCGATGCGAAACGTAATGCAAAGCTCAACGGATTCGAAAATGCCCGCTTCTTCGTCGGCAAGGCAGAGGAAGTGGTGCCGGATCTGTATGAAAAGGAAAAACTTCATGCAGATGTCGTAGTAGTCGATCCGCCTAGAAAAGGTTGTGATGAGACCCTTCTTAGCACTATTGTATCCATGCAGCCCGAGCGCATCGTATATGTAAGCTGCGATCCCGCAACGCTCGCAAGGGATCTCAAATATTTGAACGGTGAAAACTACAAGATCGAGAAGGTACAGCCGGTCGACCAGTTTCCGCATACGGTGCATGTTGAGTGCGTATGTTTGATGTCAAAGGTACAGAAGTAAGAACTGTAAATTGCCTTGAAATAAAGGGATTTCGAGAGTTTGGAGTAAATATGACAGGTTTGCTCCAGGCTCTCTTTTTTGTGTCTGTGAGAACTGGTCTACTCTGATTTTTCAGTAGGGTTGAGTTGACAAGATGGACATTGGCATAGGTTGAGTGGATAAGATGGATATTTGGTAGGTTGAGTTGACAGGATAGTTTACAGTTTTCTTGTTACCTTTTATATTTTTAGAAGTATGAAAGACACATGATTTCAGTTTGTCATGACATGATATAATTATTTTGGAAAATTGAAAAAAATTTTTATACGGCCGCACATTTTAGGAAGCTAAACCGTTATACAAAGTGAAAGGAGGTTTTGAATGCTATGGACATAGAAGAGCAGTATGACAAAATATACCGCTATTGCTACTTCAGAGTTAATCATCGCCAGATAGCGGAAGATATAACACAGGAAACATTTTTGAAGTTTTTCAGCCGAGATTTGAGTCTTGATAGAAGTAAAGAACTTCCTTATCTATATACGATTGCTCGCAATTTGTGCATTGAAAATTACCGAAAAGCCAGCAGAGAGAGCCTATGTGATATGAACGAAGAACCGAGCTATGATCCAACGAAAGAATGGATAGACAAAATTGCAATCAAAACACTAATTGAAAAACTTCCGCAGGACGAACAGGAATTACTTCTGCTTCGATATGCAAATGATGTTCCCATAGCTTCTATAAGCAAAATTACGGGGCATTCTCGTTTTAGCATATATCGTAAGCTTTCAAAGATATTAAAATGGTTAAAAAATGAATTGGAGAAAGGAGATGTTTCGGATGAATAAAGAGCTGAAAAAGAAAATTGCACAAGCTTTTGACGCACCAACGCCGAGTAGCAAGGAACAGTTTATCCATTCGCTGCCCCGTCCCTATATCAGTACAATAGCCCTCGTGATTAGGCAAATTCCATTTGTAAAAAAGAGCGTGTGGTTGCTGTCTGTACTGATCTTTTTGCCTGTGATTTGGGCTGCTTCTTTTGCAAGTCAAAATGTAGTATGGATTG
>JAUNAK010000126.1 GCA_030527665.1 Eubacteriales bacterium | reverse complement strand
ATTGAGAACGGTGCGGATATTATGGAAGAAAACCGTATTACGAGAGAAAAACTTTCTCTGAATTAATATAAGATGCAAGAAGTCGCTTTTGCGTTGACCGGAACCTGCAGAAGAAGCGTTATAGTATTTCCATAGTACAGCAGGAGGTACAGGAAATGAACGAGAGAAATAAAGAGAACTTTATGAATACACGGCAGGAGGATATGGACAAAGAGGTGCAGGCTGCAATGCAGAAGCGGAAGGAGAGAGAAGTGGATCAGGACAGGATCCGCGGCAGTCTGATCGGCGGTGCTGTCGGAGATGCTCTGGGTTATGCCGTTGAGTTTGATAAGGAAGCGCGGATCTTCGGAAAATTCGGTCCGGACGGAATTACTTCCTATGAACTGTTTGAG
Source organism: Eubacteriales bacterium (assembly GCA_030527665.1). Taxonomy (GTDB): domain Bacteria; phylum Bacillota; class Clostridia; order Lachnospirales; family Lachnospiraceae; genus Bilifractor. The sequence goes on along the minus strand of JAUNAK010000126.1, from coordinate 3,606 downwards.
GGGAAGGCAATTATTTCGGATGATACGCAGATGACTCTCTTTACCGCAAACGGACTTCTTTTCGGAGATACCGAAAGCGCTCTGCACGGTATGCAGGGATATCCGAGAAGCTATGTGGCAAAGGCATATGATGACTGGTATCTGACACAGACCAGAAGCTATAAAGAGGGAGAGCGGCAGAAGCAGATTGCCGGAGGAAGCATATCCTGGCTGTTGGATGTTCCGGAGCTGTATAAGAGACGGGCACCGGGAATTACCTGTATGAATGCTCTTGACAGCAAGAAACAAAAAGCGACAGACTTTGTAAAAGAACCGGTGAATAACAGTAAGGGCTGCGGCGGCATTATGCGTGTTGCTCCGGTGGCCTTGATGTATCGTCCGGGCAGAACCTATAACGGAACACTGGAAAGACTGGATATGGAGGCTGCGCAGATCGCGGCAATTACCCATGGACATTCCCTGGGATATATGCCGGCAGCTGTTTTTTCTCATGTAATCAGCAGAATACTGATGGATGGAACCGGTGTGTCCCTGAAGGAAATCGTGCTGGATGCAAGGGATACAGCGGCAGCTGTTTTTGCAGGTGATCCTCATCTGCAGACCCTGATTCGTATCATCGATCTGGCAGTTGAGCTGGCGGAGAATGATGCGGATGATCTGGATAACATTCACCGGCTTGGCGAAGGCTGGGTGGCAGAGGAAGCTCTTGGCATTGCCTTGTACTGTGCATTGAAATACAGCACGGATTTTTCAGCGGCAATGATCGCCTCGGTCAACCACAAGGGAGACAGCGACTCCACCGGTGCAATTACCGGAAATATCGTCGGTGCCATTGTGGGATATGATGCCATTGAGGAGAAATGGAAGAAGGATCTGGAGCTTCACGATGTGATTCTGGAGATGGCGGATGATCTGTGCCACGGCTGTGTGATGAGTGAGTCCGGTCATTACCCGGATTCGGCATGGATCTCCAAATATGTGGAGAGTCATCGGATCAGATAAGGCGTATGCGGATATCTATATAGATATTCTTCTGGCAGATACAGCGGGAAAGTAAGTATGAGGGATACAGAGATGGCTGTGAGTTTTCACAAATATCTCTGTATCCTTTTGTGTATTTTTAAGTTTATTTAAAGTTGCGGGAATAGAATGTGCTCATAGCAAACAGAAAACAATGATTTTTATAGAAAGGGAGCGCATATCTATGAAAAGAAAAAAGTTATATACGGCAGCGGCATTGGCACTTTGTCTTTCGATGACAGCCTGCGGGCAGACAGCGAATACAGCAGCAACATCGTTAACAGCAGCTTCAGAAACATCTGCATCTTCCGAGGCAGTTGTTGCCGGCACATCTGCCGCAGCTGCAGGCTCGTCAGAGAACGGGCAGGTCAGTGATGATATTACATTGGCAGCTGCCGGACAGACCTATTCCGGAACTGTTAAAGAGATCACGGAAACCGCTATTGTTCTGAATCTGGAGGATGGTTCGGAGGTGGAGATTCCGCTGAGTGAGAATACCTCCTATGCCTACGATCATTCGATGATGCCGCAGGGCGGCGGACAGCCGGGCAGTGAGAATTCGAATGGTGAACCGCCAGCAAAGCCGGATGGAGATAATTCCAAGGGAGAACCGCCGGCAAAACCGGATGGAGAGCAGCAGAGCAGTGCATCCACAGATGGAGAAACAGCTGCAAACGCGGACGGCGAACAGGCAGGCGGTGACGGAGATACATCCAAGGGAGAACCGCCGGAAAAACCGGACGGAGAGCAGCAGAGCAGTGTATCCACAGATGGGGAAACAGCTGCAGATGCGGACAGCGACCAGTCGACCGGTGACGGAGATTCATCTAAGGGAGAACCGCCGGCAAAACCCGACGGAGAACAGAATGGCGGTGAACAGTCGGGCAGCATGGGAACACCTCCGGGAGGCATGGGTGAGAAAGAAGCGACCAGAGACAGCATTTCCGTTGGGGATTCTGTAACTGTTGCCGTTGGTGATGACGGTAATGCCGAGACGGTCACACTCCCGATGCCGAAACCGGATGGTGCCGGCGGAGGAATGCCGGGAGGCGCTTCCGGCGGAGTGGAAAGCTATGATGCTGCCAATGCATATACTGAGGATACATCTGTAAGCGGAGAAAGCCTGACATCTACCGGTACAGATGAAAATGCCGTACTGGTCAGCGACGGAGCGAGCGTGGATCTGCAGAATGTTACGATCACTCGTGATTCATCCGAGAGTACCGGCGGCGATAATTCCAGTTTTTATGGTGTTGGCGCAGCGGCACTGGTTACGGATGGTACATTGTCTGTAACAGACAGTACGATCAGCACGGATGCCGCAGGCGGAGCCGGTGCATTTGCCTATGACAACGGCATTCTGTATATATCCGATACGGATATCACTACAACGAAGGATACTTCCGGCGGTATTCATGTAGCCGGCGGCGGTACGCTGTATGCCTGGGATGTGACGGCTTCTACCAGCGGAGAATCCTCAGCGGCCATTCGTTCGGACCGCGGCAGCGGACTCATGGTCGTTGACGGCGGTGAGTATACCTCCAACGGAACCGGTTCACCGGCAGTATACAGTACGGCAGATATTTCCGTTCATGATGCATCACTGACAGCCAACAATTCGGAGGCAATCTGTATCGAGGGTCTGAATACCATCCGGCTGTATGACTGTAACCTGAGCGGCAATATGCAGGATCTTTCACAGAATGACTGTACCTGGAACGTGATCCTTTATCAGAGCATGTCCGGTGATTCACAGGTCGGCAATTCGACTTTCCAGATGACAGGCGGAACCCTGACAGCCAACAACGGCGGTATGTTTTACACCACCAATACGGAATCCACCTTTGTTCTTTCGGATGTGGATATCACATATGCCGAGGACAGTGAATTTTTCCTGAAAGCAACCGGAAACAGCAACCAGCGTGGCTGGGGACAGACCGGCAGCAACGGTGCAGACTGTACATTTACAGCCATTCAGCAGCAGATGGAAGGAACGGTCATCTGGGACAGCATCAGTACATTGAATTTCTATATGACGGACGGCAGTACACTGACCGGATCTGTTGTGCAGGACGAAACCAATGCCGGCAGCGGCGGTGACGGTTATGCTTCCGTTTATGTGGATGCTTCCAGTACCTGGGTAGTTACGGGTGACAGTGCCGTTACGAATCTGCAGAGTGAAGGTAGCATTGTGGATGAGAGCGGCAGTACCGTATCGATCGTCGGTACGGACGGTACGGTCTATGTACAGGGAGACAGTGCATATACGATCACCGTTTCCACTTACAGTGATACGGCCGATCTGTCCGGTGCATCTTCGGCGGATACATGGGAAGAGCATGCGGTAGGCAGAAAGTAAGGATATAGACTAAGCACCTGAAATAAGGATACAGAATAAAGTACCTGAAATATGCATATTAAATAAACACATATAACAGGCACATGAAATAAGTACATAGACTAAGACAGCAGGACAAATTTGTAAAAGAGAGGCAAAGCCTGTATACTGAACACAACGAAAAGTGTGTTGGTATACAGGCTTTTTGCAGTAAGCAGAAGTATGTCGGTATACAGGCTTTTTGCAGT
>JAUNAK010000009.1 GCA_030527665.1 Eubacteriales bacterium | reverse complement strand
GTCTGTACCGGTGCCGCTGCCTTCGGTGCCGGAGCCGGTGCTGACGGCTTCGGTGTCTCCGGAATCGGCGGATGCGGACGCGGAATCTTTACAAGCGGAGTGGCAATACCGGATTTTTTGCCAACCGGTTTTCCGCCTCTGCCTTCCTGTGCCACACCCCTGCGAGCGCCTTTATCCTGCTGACGATCTGTTTTCTCGTTCTTGGCAGTACGTCCCTTCTCGCTGTCCTGGCGGAAGTTCTTGCCCTGTTTACTGGATGCATTGCGGGTATGAACAACTGCAAGAAGTCTTTTTTTCTTCTTCGGAGCAGCCTCTCCATTCTCCGTGCTCTGTACATCATTTACTTTTTTCTCTGCTTCTAAACCTTTTTCAAGTTCCTGATCTTTATTTGTCAAATTCTTACACCGACCTTTCTATTCTCGGTTACTGCAGCTGCCGGCGGATATTTTCTGCCAGATTTTCATCTGTGATCACCACACAGGATCGTTCTCCCTTGCCGATGATCTGTCCCAGTTCCGTTTTGCTTAAATATGTGCAATGCGGAACCTCTCTCCAGTCAGCCATATTCTCAAATTTCTTCCTTGTATTGTCAGAGGCATCCTCCGCAAGGATCAGCAGATATCCGCGTCCTTCCTTCAATGCCTTTTCTGCTGCAAATTCACCGGAAGCCGCTTTTCCGGCTTTCTGTGATATGCTGATCATGAACGATGCTTTCTTAGTATTCAGTTTCGCTCATCTCCTTACTCAGCTTTTCGAACATCTCTTCCGAGATCTTCTCGCCAAATGATCTGTCCAGTCCGCGGTTTTTCTTCGCTTTTTTCAGACATTCCGCATTCCGGCAGATATATGCGCCTCTGCCGTTTGCCCTTCCTGTCGTGTCCAGAATGATCTCTCCTTCCGGTGTACGCAGCACACGAACCAGCTCTCTTTTTTCCTTCTTCTCATTACATCCGACGCATTTGCGCATCGGAATTTTCTTAACTGTACTCAAAGAAGTTCCTCCCGAAGATTATTCTTCTGCAGTCTCATCCTCTTCGGATTCTTCCGCTTCTTCGGATGTTTCCTCTTCTACAGAGATTTCATCCTCTTCGAATGCCTCATCCTCATCGAATTCTTCGTCTTCAATATCCTCGTATTCCTCGAACAGACCTTCTTCAACGGCCTGAGACTCACTCTTGATATCGATCTTGTACTGTGTAAGATGTGCTGCCAGACGTGCATTCTGTCCTTCCTTGCCGATAGCAAGAGAAAGCTGATAATCCGGTACGATAACCAGTGCTGTCTTCTCATCCGGATCTGCCAGAACGGAAATAACCTTTGCCGGTGACAGGGCATTCTCGATCAGGATCGCATCGTTCTCATCCCAGTTGATGATATCGATCTTCTCACCATCCAGCTCGTCAACGATTGCACTGACACGGGAACCGTTTACACCTACGCATGCACCTACTGCATCAACATCCTCATCGTTGCTCCATACGGCGATCTTCGTACGGGAACCCGGCTCACGTGCAATGGATTTGATCTCGATGATGCCGTCACGAATTTCGGCAACTTCTTCCTCAAACAGTCTCTTGACCAGTTCCGGATGTGTACGGGATACCATGATCTTCGGTCCCTTCGGTGTATCTCTTACTTCAAGAACATAAACCTTTACACGCTCGGTCGGACGGAAGCTCTCGCCTTTTACCATCTCTTTCGCAGCAAGAAGGGCATCTGCCTTACCAAGGTTGATGCTTACATTATTGCCTACGTAACGCTGTACCACACCGGTAACGATCTCATGCTCTTTCTCGATGTACTGGTTATACAGAGCATTGCGCTCTTCTTCGCGAATCTTCTGCAGGATGACATTCTTGGCATTGGTGGTTGCGATACGACCGAAATCCTTGGATTTGATCTCCACCTGCACGGTGTCACCGATCTGTGCACCGGAATCCAGCTTGAATGCCTCACTCTGAGAGATCTCCACGACCGGATCTTCTACATGCTCAACAACGGTCTTTGCCGCAAGGATCTGGTACTCACAGGTCTCCGGATCAATAACAACGGTTACGTTATCGGAGCGATCGTACTGATTCTTGTACGCCTGAAGAAGAGACTGCTGAATAGCTTCCAGCAGAGTAGCCTTGCTGATATTTTTTTCTTTCTCCAGAATGTTTAATGCCTCCAGTAACTCTGTGTTCATTTTTTTCTTTTTCCTCCCGGGCTTAGCCCTCATCTATTAAATTGTCCCAAATGCTGGTTAAAAATCAAATGCCATACGGATCAATGCAATGTCCTTGCGTTCAAAAACAAGGTCCTCCTCATCCCGATGAATGGTAACGGTATCCTTGTCCCATGCCTTCAGAATTCCTGTGAATTCCTTTTCGCGATTGATGGACCGGTAGGTACGGATTTCGATCTCTTCGCCTTCGGCACGTACATAATCTCTTTCCTTTTTCAACGGTCGGCCGAGCCCCGGTGAGCTGACCTCCAGGATGTAGGCGTCTTCAATGAAATCTCCCTCATCCAGTTTTACTTCGAAAGCACGGCTGATCACTTCGCAGTCATCGACAGTGATACCGCCTTCCTTATCTGCGTATGCACGAAGATACCAGTTACCGGCTTCTTTCACATACTCCAGATCCACAAATTCATAATGCAGTTTCTCCAGGAGCGGCAGCAGCAGTTCTTCCGCTTTCTTTTCAATATCTTCTGTTCGTAAACTCACACTTCCTCCGCCGGCCGAAAGCCGGATTCCTCCGAATCTCCGTATTCTCATCTCCATTCCAGTCAGGTTCTTCGGGACCCGGCACGGAATTCCGGTCAGCCTCCGCTGACAAATATCCGTCCGACTCCCCGGTCAGAACGCGAACGGCCGAACACGATCCTACGGATAAATCAGGACAAACAATAAGAGTGGACCTGTCGGCCCACTCCTTTTGTAATCTATATTAACATATCGAATCATACCACTTTGCGATCCGGAATGCAAGGGCATTCTCTCCGGGAAACACGGATTTTGCTTAAAAACAGTACGTTTTCCGTCATTTCCGCAGTGGTATTCGAAACCGGCATGTCTGTATTATTCTTCGGAAACCGCCTCCGGTTTTCTCTCCAGGATCTCCATGAATTCCTCACCGGTGATCGTTTCCTTCTCGTACAGGAATTTTGCCAGCTCATGAAGCTTGTTCATGTTGGTGCTGATAATATCCTCTGCCTTGCTGTATGCTTTTCCGACTTCCGCAACGACCATCTCATCGATTCTGGCAGCCGTAGCCGGTGAACAGGAAAGAGAAGTGTCTCCGCCCAGATACTGGTTCTGTACCGTTTCCATGGCAACCATGCCGAATTCCTCACTCATACCGAAGCGTGTGATCATGGCTCTGGCCGTCTTGGTCGCCTGCTCAATATCATTGGATGCACCGGTGGTAATGGAATGGAACACCAGATCCTCTGCAACACGGCCGCCGGTCAGTGTTGCGATGCGGTTCTCCAGTTCCTCTCTGCTCATCAGGTTGTGTTCCCCTTCATCTACCTGCAGGGTATAACCCAGTGCACCGGAGGTTCTGGGGATGATCGTGATCTTGGTAACCGGAGCCGAATGTGTCTGCATGGCAGCAACCAGTGCATGTCCGACCTCGTGATAGGCAACGATCAGTTTTTCTTTGGTCGTCAGAACCTTGTTCTTCTTCTGATATCCGGCAATGACGGTCTCCACGCTTTCCATCAGGTCGTTCTGGGTAACAAACTTGCGGTTGTCGCGGACAGCCCGAAGTGCAGCCTCATTGACCATATTGGCAAGCTCGGCACCGCTGGCACCGGAGGCCGTACGTGCTACTGCATTGAAATCCACATTATCGGAGATGCGGATCGTTTTTGCATGAAGCCGGAGAATGTCTTCACGTCCCTTCAGATCCGGAAGCTCTACCGGAATTCTGCGGTCGAAACGGCCCGGACGAAGCAGCGCCGGATCCAGGGAATCCGGACGGTTGGTTGCTGCCAGAATAACAACACCCTTCTTGCCGTCAAAGCCATCCATCTCCGCCAGCAGCTGATTCAGTGTCTGCTCGCGCTCATCGTTTCCGGAAAAACCGCTGCCGTCACGCTTTTTACCGACGGTATCGATCTCATCGATAAATACGATACACGGAGCTTTTTCATTGGCCTGCTTGAACAGATCACGCACCTTTGCGGCACCCATACCTACGAACATCTCTACGAATTCCGAACCGGAGATCGAGAAGAACGGAACATCTGCCTCACCGGCAACTGCCTTCGCCAGCAGGGTTTTACCGGTTCCGGGAGGTCCTACCAGAAGAGCACCCTTCGGCATCTTTGCACCGATCTCGGCATATTTGCCCGGGTCATGCAGGAAATCCACGATTTCCTTCAGCAGCTCCTTCGCCTCATCCTCGCCGGCTACATCGTTGAATTTGATGCCGGTCTCTGATGGAATATATTTCTTGGCATTGCTCTTTCCGAAGCTCATCGCATCGCCGATGCCGCCGGATTTCTTCATCATGGAACGCATCAGCCAGCCGCCAGCTGCATATAGAAGGACCAGCGGAAGAACAAAGCTGAGCAGCATGTTCAGAACCGGATTCATCTGCTGCAGGATCGGACTCTCAAAATCCGTAATGCCGGCCTCTTTCAGACGATCGACCAACTTATAATCATTCATCATACCGGTCTTGTATACCTGATCATCATTATCCTTAAAGGTGATCTTGCTGTTCGAACTGTCGACTTCCACCTGCTTGATCTGTCCTTTGTCCAGCATTTCAAGGAAATTGCCATAGGTAGTATCCTTGATCTGGCGGTTATTCATCGTCGGAATCAGGATAAAATTCAAAAGAAGCAGAACTACCAGCACGATCACATAATAAAAAATCATAGGTTTTCGATTTGGTTTAATTTCTTTCACGCGATATCCTCCTCATATTTTTGATGTAATTGTTACTCAGTATGCCCCTTCCCTTTTTTAAAGTCAATAAAGCCGCTTTTGATTTCATTCTTTTTTCACGAATTTACATTTTATTTACGAATCCTGCGGCGGAATCTGCGTTTTCATACGATCGGAATCTTTTTTCTGAAAATTCAAGGCACCGAATTTGAAAAAGGCGGCAGTCCGACCGATCCGCCTTTCTGCCGCCTTTCGGATCAGAAGGTCCGGATCTTATCCGTCTCCTCTTCCCCTGTATTTTCAATTTTTTCAATGATCACATTATAGGAAAACTGCTCGTTTACTTTCACCCGGCAGACATCTCCGACTTTCCGCCGCATCAATGCCTTGCCCAGAGGAGAATTCGGTGTGATCCTGCCTTCCAGTGAATCCGCACGAACAGAGGTTACGATCTTATATACCTCTACTTCATCCTCATCTTCGAAACGCACGGTGACCTTTTTGTTCAGTCCCACTTCATCTTCTGCAGAATGATCCTCCACAATGATTGCCGTGTTGATCATATTCTCCAGATAACGGATCCGACGGTCGTTCTCACCCTTGGCCTTTCTGGCTGCATAGTATTCGAAATTCTCGCTCAGATCGCCCTGTGCACGGGCCTCCTGTACCTCTTTCAAGATCTTGGGACGTACTACCAGTTTGCGGTGATCGATCTCCTCCTGCAGCTTTTCAATATCGCTTTTGGTCAGTTTATCGTACATGTCAATAGCTCCTTATAGCCTGTCTTTTACTTCAGGAAGGTCTTGTATGCGCGATAGGTCTCGTATACATCCGCCTTGCTGGTGATCTCGTAGGGTGCATGCATGTTCAGTACCGCTACACCGAAATCAATGACCTCCAGTCCCAGATTTGCCAGAATATAGGCGATGGTTCCGCCGCCGCCGGCATCGACCTTTCCAAGCTCGGAGGTCTGGAAGGTAATGGAATCTCTATCCATCAGTCCGCGCAGAAAACCGATGTACTCCGCATTGGCATCGTTGGAACCGGATTTTCCTCTGGAACCGGTGTATTTGTTGAATACCGGACCTCTTCCCAGATATGCGCAGTTGTTTTTCTCCATCACTTCCGGATAATTCGGATCAAAAGCGGCACTGACATCCGAGGAAAGTACTTTGGATCTTGTCAATACACGGCGCAGTTCCAGTTCACTGTAGCAGCCGAGGATATTCATCACTTCCGCAAGACTGTTCTCAAAGAAACGGGAATGCATTCCGGTTGCTCCGACGCTTCCGATCTCCTCCTTATCTGTCAGCAGGCAGACACTGGTATATTCCGGATCCTTTACATCCATCAATGCACGGAAGGACGGATAGGCACAGACACGGTCATCCTGTCCGTAGCCCATGATCATGCTCCTGTCAAAGCCGTATTCCCTTGCCGGACCTGCCGGTACGACCTCGATCTCCGCAGATATAAAATCCGCTTCCTCGATGCCGTACTGCTCTTTCAGAAGTGCAAGCACATTTGCCTTTACCGCCTGCTTCTCTTCGCCGCTCAGCGGTTTGCTTCCGACAAGCACGTTCAGATTTTCACCTTCGATCACCGTGGCTGCATTCTTCTCCATCTGTTTTCCGGAGAGGTGGATCAGCAGATCGCTGACACCGAAGACCGGATCCTCCGGCTTCTCACCGATACAGACATCCACTGCGGTACCGTCTTTTTTGACTACAACACCATGCAGAGCAAGCGGAACTGCTACCCACTGGTATTTTTTGATTCCGCCGTAATAATGCGTCTCCAGAAGTGCCAGATCGGTATCCTCATACAGCGGATTCTGTTTCAGATCCATACGCGGAGAATCGATATGCGCACCGAGGAAACGGAAGCCGTCTGTCAGCGGTCTTGTACCGATCCGGTATACTACCAGGGATTTTTTCATCATATCCGCATATACCACATCACCGGCCTGCAGGCTGCCGCCTTCGGCAATTACCTCTGCCAGAGACTTTGCCCCCGCTTCCTTCAATTCAGCAGTCATTGCAGCTACACATTCCCGCTCAGTCTTGCAGGCAGACAGAAAATTTCTGTAATCAGCGCAGAAAGCTTCCAGCGCAGACGGATCGGCAGTTTCCCAGATCGTTTTTTTCTTATTATCCATTTTTACACACTTTCTATTTCTTATTTATTTGTACAAAAGCATCTGCTTCAGACATTCATATGAAGTTTTTATAAAGTTACAGGCAGCAGTCATTCCCTGCCTTCTGTTCGTATCGGCTCGATCACATGCACAAATGCATTTCCCGACAACGGATCACGCCTTCTATAATCAAACACCACATACCAGGGACCCTCTCCGCCGAATCCTGCCGGGTCGGTATCCAGCACCTCACCATGCAGCATCCGATGATCCACCTTGTCGCCGCAAAGTTCCCGGAAATACTCCTTGAAAATAGCTTTTCCCCGGGAGGGATCCGGTGCCCATGCCGGACGGGAACGGCTGTTTTCCCGCAGATACAGATCATACAGCAGTACCGCTTCGATCTCTCCCGTCGGAACAGCCAGTACCTGCACAGCGAAATCCCGCAGGATCCGGAAACGATCCATACGGGAATGACTTCGCTCGTTCAGCCCGTTATCCTCATAATAATCCGCCAGCTTCTGATACAGCAGAAACGGACTTTCGCCGCTTTCGGTCAGCAGCTGCATGGTATGGGTAAACTGGCAGCTGTTGTAGTAGACCTCTACCATCTCTTCTATACCCTTTAAGCGAAGGATCTCACTGTAATCCATCCAGTTGGTTGCCAGCACCTCATACGGTGCGTCCTGCCGATAGACGATTCCATATTCCTTTGCCCTATGGTACATCGCCGATCCCTTCAGCACCTTCAGAAATCCCACCTGGAACTGATCCGGTTCCATCGCATAGACTGCATCAAAGGATCGGGCAAAGCTTTCCATACCTTCTTCCGGAAGACCAATGATCAGATCCAGATGCTGGTGAATATTTCTTCCTTTCCTGATACGTGCAACCACTGCACGCAGATGGTCCAGATCCATCACGCGGTCGATCGCATGGATCGTATCCGAATTGGCAGACTGCACACCGATCTCCAGCTGCACCTGTCCCGGTCGAAGAGTCGCCAGCAGATCCAGTTCTTCTTCCGTCAGCAGATCCGCTGCGATCTCAAAATGAAAATTGGTAATTCCGTTGTCGTGTTCCCGAATGTACTCCCATATTCCAGCCGCATGCTTATAATCGCAGTTGAAGGTACGATCCACAAATTTGACCTGCGGCACATTAGCATCCAGGAAAAACTGCAGTTCTTTCTTTACCAGCTCCGTATTCCGGAAACGCACCTTTTTGTCGATGGAGGACAGGCAGTAACTGCACCGGAACGGACAGCCTCTGCTGCTTTCATAATAGACCACCCGGTTGGAAAAGGTCCCGGCGGGAAGATCCCTGTAAAAAAACGGCACCTCATCCAGATCCAGGATCTCCTGCGGCTCATGGATGCAGATGTCTCCGGTAAACGGATGACGATAAGTGATTCCCTTTACACCGGTGAGATCGGCGATTCCGTCACCGACAGCTCCATAGGCTTCCAGCAGCTGCGCGAAGGTCTTCTCACCCTCACCTTCCATGATCCCCGTTACTTCCGGATATTCCCGAAGGATCTTATCGGCATCGTAGGACACTTCCGGTCCTCCCAGCCAGATCGGAACCTCCGGCAGGATCAGATGCAGATTGCGGACCAGGTGTCCGACTGCATTCATATTCCATATATAACAGGAAAAGCCTATCATCTCCGGTTCTGCCCGATAGATGTCAGCCATGATCTGCTCCATTTGCTGATTTATTGTATATTCCCGAACCAGTACCTCTGTCTGCCCCTCCGCCACAGCAGGAACATGCGCCGCCGCATAGGCAGCCAGATATCGGACTGCCGGATTGGAATGGATATATTTTGCATTGACTGCAGCAAGCAGTACTCTTTTCATATTTCCGCCCCCTGCATCATACATACTTCCGTAAATGAATACGAATGTTGTCTTTTCTTGTTCTGGCCGTTACCCCATCGTAGATCACCTTGCCCCAGCCGCGAATGGACAGAACATCGCCCTCTTTCAGCTGCCCGCTGTAATTCTCCATCAGCCGCCCGTTGACCATGATCTTCTGTGTGCGGAATAATTCAGCGGTTTTGGACCGGGAGGCATTTACCAGTCGGGACACGATCACATCGATCCGTTCCGACGGAACGATCATCTCACATTCCTCCAGATGCACATCCGCATCCTCCGGAAGTGCCTGTACCTTTTCCACTCGCACATGGGTGTGCCGGACGGATTCCAGATTGTCTGTTATATAGGAAGCCATTCTATCCAGTACAAAGATCCAGGCTTCTTTCCCCCGGACCCGGATATCTCCGATGGTATCCCGTTCCACCTGCAGTGCCATCAGACTTCCCAGATAGTCTCTGTGGCTCAGATTCTCGCCGAATTTTTCATTCAGCGGTGAGATCTTCAGAATCACAAGATCAAACGGTTCCTCCCAGCCGTATTCGGCATCCGAACCGAAACGGGCGATCACCCGTTCCGCTCCCTCATATCCGCCATCCAGCGTTACATAAGACGCAGGAATCTCGCCCCGCTGCACCATACCAAGCAGCTCGGAAGAATCTGCCGGAGCAAGAAAATCCGTAAAACAGAACTGATTATTCCGAAAGGCTCGTTCGTACTGATCGAGGAAACGTTTTCTGATCTTCATGCGTTCATCCATAAACAATTTCTCCGTTCCGCTTTATCTGCCGGCACGGCCGGTTTTCTCTGCCTTTTTATTGTCAGCAATAACAGACTCTGCCCAGGTTTTGCATTCTTCCGCCGTTCCCTTTTCGAAAGCATCCTTTTTTAAAGGAAGGGTCATATTTCCCCGGAGCAGCAGAATCAGCAGTTCCTTTGTCTCCCTGTATCCGACCAGCTGCGCCGGAGATACCTGACTTCTGGAGTTGCTGACCACCGTACGGATCTCTTCTCCCAGTTCCACGCGCATCATCGGTGCTGACACATGAAACGCCTTCTGCACCTTGTTCTGCTCCTGACGAACAGCCTGCAGAGCACGCACAAGAAACATCAGTATCCCGAAGATGCCCAGACTTCCGGGAATCAGCCATGCCGCATCCCTGCGGAGCAGAGCCGTACATCCGAATCCCGCCAGCATTCCGATGCAGATCAGCAGCATTGCTCTGTACTTATTCCACCACCAGATCAGAATTGCCGTTCGGGCGATCTCCGGTGTGTATAAATATTTATTTACAAATTTTTTCATTCTTCTGTCAACTCCGTTTGTGACCCGTTTTTTTGCAAAGCATGTTTTTTCTGCAGCCGGTAGAAATTGGACATATTCCGGAAACCGCAGGCCATTGCGATCTGCTCTGTACTGATCGAGGTGATTCTGCTCATTTCCTCCACACGTTCCAGCCGCAGAGAAATCAGATAATCCGAAAATCCCATGCCGATGATCTTCTTAAAATAGGAACTGAAATAATTGGGACTCATGCAGGCGATCTTTGCAGCCTGGTTCAAAGTGATCTTCTCCGCATAATGCTCATTGATATACAGCAGAACCTCCTCCAGACGCTGCACCGCTTTTCCTTTATCGGATACCCGGACTTTTTCCCTTTCCGATTCTGCTCCCCTGCTCAGATAACAGCGGTAGATCAGCCCAAGCAGCGCCGCAACTTCCGCCTTTACGATCATGATCCATGCCGGCTTTTTCTCCAGATACTCCGTTTCGATCTGCCGGATCTTTTCATGCATAACCGATGCCAGCTCCTCATCTCTGTCGATCCGGTTGCAGAATTCCGAACCGCTCTGCATAAACGGCTCCAGATACACATGATCAAAAGTCGCATGGGGCTGTGCCAATGTCCCCATCGGAAAGACCATGACCAGCAGCGTCATTTCTTCACTGTCCGGCTTCCATCCATGAATCTCTGTATTGTTGAACAGAACAATATCACCGGTCAGTACCTGAAAGCGGTTTCCGTTCACAATATAATGGCCTCTTCCGGAAAGGACCTGGGCGATCTCGCAGTACTGATGCCAGTGCAGCTGATCATGACGGCTTTTCTCGCCTTTATAAATCGTTACTCGAAATACTTCAAAAGGAAACACCTCGTCCAGCTTTCGAACATATTCTATGATTTCCATATTCGTCTCCTTTAACACACTACCCTGTAGCATATCATATTTCCGAAAACCAAGGAAGCAGAATATAATGGTTTTCTCCCCGGTTCCAGAAGGCAGCTGCAAAGCGCACAGCCGCAGTTGTGAATTCTGCACAAATAATCAACCTGTTATTTTATGAAATTTACCTTCTGATTTTCTCAAACACCACTTGCATATGGAATAGTCTTTCCGTATACTGAAGCCATAACTATTCATGCAGAGTAGACTTCAGCGCGTTAAGTGTCATCGGATGGAGAAGTTGCCGGTGGACGAAAGAATCAGGTATTTCGATTCTACGATGCTCTAGTCGCTTCCCGCTGCAACAGAAGATACGAGTAATATCTCCTATTGTAGTCAAATTCTGCGAGAGGAGGTATTTTTTTATGGGAAAACTCAGTAACATCAAAATTCTCACTACCTCAGCTATGCTTTTGGCTATGGCTGTCATCTTCGGCTTTTTGAAAGTGCCGATCACTCCGACTCTGGAGATCCGGTTCACCATGATTCCGATCGCCGTTGCCGGCACACTGTTTGGTCCGGTCGTAGGCGGCATCGTCGGAGCACTTTCCGACATTGTTGCCTATCTGGTTAAACCGACAGGTCCATTCTTCCCCGGTTTTACCATTACCGCAGCAATCGGAGGTGTGATCTTCGGACTTATGCTTCACAAGAAAAAGATCACCGTTGTTCGCATGCTCATTGCCAACGCTCTGTACAGTCTGATCGTCGGCATGATCCTCAATACACTGATGCTGGCAATTCTGTACGGCTATCTGGGTGACATGACCAAATTTATGGCCATGTTCATCGGCCGTGTTCCGAAAGAGCTCCTGATGATTCCGATCAACACCGCTCTGATTCTGATCATCCATCGTGCTCTGAAGCAGGTGCATGTTCTGGATGAATTTCTTTCAGCCAAGCCGCAGACACCTGCATAAAGCCGGAGCTGTCCCTGCGCCTTCGGCAGATCATTCGTCTGCGGGAGCAGCGTTTTCACATAGTCATAAAACCATGCAGAAAACGTTTCGCACATGTGACCTGATCAAAAAACTGAATAATATGCACGGATACTGCCCTTTCGGGCGTCTTCTCCATTTTCCGTGATTACAGAAGTCCCTTTCGCAAGCTGCGATGGGGGCTTCTTTTCTTATTATATTTGCGGTATAGTAACGCTGTACCTGTTGACCCTGAATCTTAGAAAGGATTCTTTTATGAAACGACTAATTGCTTATCTCAAAGAAGATCTGAAAGAAGCCATTCTTGCACCTCTGTTCAAAATGCTGGAGGCGATCTTCGAACTGATCGTTCCTCTGATCGTAGCACGAATGATCGATGTGGGAATTGCCAGCCGCAGCACCTCTTCGATTCTGAAAGACGGCGGTCTGCTGATCCTCCTCGGTGTCATTGGTCTTGCCGCTGCCGTTACCGCACAGTATTTCTCAGCCAAGGCAGCTGTTGATACCGGTACCCGCATCCGCGGTGACCTGTTCCGTCATATGCAGACACTGTCCTGGAGACAGATCGATGAAACCGGCACCTCCACCCTGATCACACGCTTGACCAGTGATATCAATACCGTGCAGAACGGTGTAAACATGTTTCTTCGTCTGTTTCTCCGTTCCCCGTTCGTGGTATTCGGTGCCGTTGTCATGGCCTTTACCGTGGATGTACATACTTCCATTGTTTTTGTCATTGTTCTTCCGGTACTGATCCTGATCGTTGCACTGATCCTGAAGATCACCATGCCGCTCTACCAGAAAGTACAGAAGCAGCTGGATACGGTTCTTCTGAAGACCCGTGAAAATCTGCTGGGAGTTCGTGTTGTACGTGCATTCAACCGGCAGGAAAGTGAGAAAGAAGAATTTTCCGGACATGTGGCTTCTCTGTACCGGAAACAGATCTTTGCCGGAAAGATCACCGCACTTCTGAACCCGCTGACCTATGCCGTTATCAATCTGGGAATTATCGGTGTGCTCTGGTACGGAGGCGCACAGGTCAACAGCGGCCTGCTGACACAGGGTGCTGTCATTGCGCTTGTCAACTACATGTCCCTGATTCTGACTGAGCTGGTAAAACTGGCCAATCTGATCATCCTTTTGTCCCGTGCCATGGCATCCATGAAACGCGTGGATACGATCTTCGAGATGCAGAATGATATTCCTGAAGGAACCGAAAGCTTTCCGTCTTCACCCGATGGTGTTTCCGTAAGCTTTGATCATCTTACCTTCCGGTATACCGAAGGCGCCGATGCCGCCCTCAGCGATATCAGCTTCCATGTTCCGGCCGGCACTACTGTCGGCATCATCGGCGGTACCGGATCCGGCAAAAGTACGCTGGTCAATCTGCTTCCCGGCTTTTATCTGCCGGACAGCGGAAGCATCACCGTCAACGGACAGGATATCCGTACGATCCGCAAAAAGGAACTTCGGGAAGCCATCGGTATGGTACCGCAGAAAGCCGTTCTGTTTCAGGGAACCATCCGTCAAAACATGCAGTGGGGCAAGCGGGATGCCTCCGATGAAGAGATCCGCCGGGCACTTACAGCTGCACAGGCACTGGATTTTGTTGAACAGAAAACAGAAGGTCTGGACTATAAGCTGGAACAGGAAGGACGCAACCTGTCCGGCGGCCAGCGGCAGCGTCTGACCATCGCCCGCGCCCTTGTCCGCGATCCGCAGATCCTGATTCTGGACGACAGCGCCTCTGCACTGGATTTTGCAACCGATGCCGCCCTTCGCCGATCGATCCGCAGCATGCCGGGACTTCACACCGTCTTTCTCGTATCCCAGCGTGTCAGCACCGTTCGAAGCGCCGACCGCATTCTGGTTCTGGACGACGGCAAAGCCGCCGGTTACGGAACCCACAGCGATCTGATCCTGCATTGTCCTGCCTACCGTGAGATCTGTGAATCCCAGCTCTCCCGTGATGAATTCGAAAAAGAAACAGCGAAAGGAGGAAATAACTGATGGCAAAACTCAAAAGCGACAGCGAACTGTCCAAAGACAAACGGAAACAGACTCTGAAGCGTATCTTCGCCTATATCCGCCCCTATCGCGGCTACGTTATTCTCTCTCTGCTTCTGGCTGCTGTTACCGTTGTGCTGACTCTTCTGGTTCCGATCCTCATCGGAAACGGTGTCGACCAGATCCTTGGAAAAGGGCAGGTCGATTTTTCCGGACTCCGCAGAACCATTCTGCTCATTGCAGCCGCCGTCCTCATCACTGCACTGTCCCATTGGCTGATGAATGTACTGAACAACAAACTGACCTACCTGATCGTACGAGACCTTCGTGAGCAGGCCTTCCGCCATATTCACGTGCTTCCGCTCTCTTATCTGGATTCCCATCCGTCCGGTGACCTGATCAGCCGTGTCGTCACCGATGCGGAACAGTTTTCCGATGGTCTGCTTCTGGGCTTCACCCAGCTGTTCACCGGTGTACTGACGCTGCTAGGAACCATCGGCTTCATGCTTTCCCTGCAGCCGCTGATGGCTCTGATCGTTATTCTGTTTACACCGCTGTCCTTTCTGGTAGCCCGTTTTATTTCGGATCATTCCTTCATCTACTTCAAAAAGCAGTCCGGCTCCCGCGGTTCACTGACCAACCTGACCAACGAGATGCTTGGAAACCTGAAAGTCGTTCAGCTTTTTGGCTATGAAGATGCTTCGACCGAAGACTTTGATGCAAGAAATCAGGAACTGGCGGAAAACAGTCTGCGTGCGACCTTTTACTCGTCCCTTACCAACCCGTCCACCCGCTTCCTGAATACACTGATCTACAACGGGGTTGTCATTGCCGGCTGCCTGCTCTGCTTCCTCTTCCCCTGGAAAGGTGTTTACCTGTCCATCGGACGGCTGACCAGTCTTCTGACCTATGTCAAAAAATACAGCCAGCCATTTAACGAGATCGCCGATGTGCTTACCGAGTTCCAGAATGCACTGGCCTCTGCCGGAAGAGTTTTTGAAATGATCGAGAGCGACAGCGAACCGGTCGATGCCGAAGATGCCGTCAGCATTTCTCACGCAGAAGGAAGAATCACCATCGATCATGTTGACTTCTCCTATGTACCGGAAAAACCGCTGATCGAAGACCTGAGCATCGACGCAGCACCGGGAAAACGAATCGCCATTGTCGGTCCCACCGGATGCGGCAAGACCACACTGATCAATCTTCTGATGCGTTTCTACGATGTCAACAGCGGCTATATTGCGATGGACGGAGAAGACATCCGTCATATCCGGCGTTCCTCTCTTCGCGAAAACTACGGCATGGTTCTGCAGGATACCTGGTTAAAATCCGGGACCATCCGCGAGAACATCTGCTACGGCAAACCGGATGCCACCGAAGAAGAGATGATCACCGCAGCAAAAAAGGCGCATGCCCACAGCTTCATCATGCGTATGCCTGAAGGCTACGATACGATCATTGAAGAAAATGCCGGCAATCTTTCCGCCGGTCAGAAGCAGCTGATCTGTATTGCACGTGTCATGCTGGATCTGCCGCCGGTTCTGATCCTGGACGAGGCAACCTCATCCATCGATACCCGCACGGAGATCCGTATCCAGAAGGCATTCGATGAAATGATGAAAGGACGAACCAGCTTCATCGTTGCCCATCGACTGTCCACCATTCGAAATGCGGATACCATCCTTGTTATGAAGGACGGAAACATCATCGAGCAGGGCAGCCATGAAACGCTGCTTGCCAAAGGCGGCTTCTACAGCCATCTGTATCAGTCACAGTTTGAAAAATCTTAAAAGAAGATCCCGCTTCCGGTGTAACTGCCGGGGCGGGATCTTCCTGTTTGCTGCCGGTTTGTCACCGGAACTCTATTTACGATACCATATCTGAAACTTCAGAAAAAAACGGAGCCAGCTATGGCCCCGTTTTTTGCATACCTCTGTATTATTCGCCGAAAACAGCGATATAGTCTTTTTTGAATTTCTCGATTCCTTCGTTGGTCAGCGGATGTTTCAGCATCTGCATGATTACCTTGTACGGAACGGTTGCGATATGTGCACCTGCCAGAGCACAGTCGGTAACATGGATCGGATTACGAACAGATGCAGCGATGATCTGTGTATCGATATCGCCGGCAACGTTGAAGATCTCTGCGATCTCTGTGATCAGATCGGTACCTCTGGTATTGATGTCATCCAGTCTGCCCAGGAACGGAGATACATAGGTAGCACCTGCTCTTGCAGCCAGAAGTGCCTGGTTAGCAGAGAAGATCAGTGTACAGTTTGTCTTGATTCCTTCGGAAGACAGAACCTTGATCGCTTTCAGTCCCTCTGCTGTCATCGGGATCTTAACAACCATGTTCGGGTGGATCGCTGCGATCTCTCTGCCCTCTTTGATCATGCTTTCTGCATCCTCTGTGGTTGCCTTTACCTCGCCGGAGATAGCTCCGTCAACGATCTCTGTGATCTCTTTCAGAACGGTCATAACATCGCGTCCTTCCTTTGCGATCAGAGACGGGTTGGTAGTAACACCTGCAAGTACGCCCATAGCCTCGGCTTCACGGATCTCATCTACATTAGCGGTATCAATAAAGAATTTCATGGTTTATTCTCCTTTAAAATAAAATAGAAAAACATTCTGATACGATAGTATCTATCATACTCTATTTCCTATCAGATGTCATCTGCGATATCAATGTTTTCACCAACCAGGCCTACGAATGCACCGTTGGATGCTTCTGCTGCATCCGGATGTGCGATCAGCCATTTGTTGGTTGCAAACAGCAGGCGGTCCTCCGGACATTTTCCGGACGGAGCACCGTTTCCGACATTGGTTCCCTTTGCCAGTACAACAAGTACACGGAAACCTTTATCCTTTGCTGCCTGACAGGGTGCATAGTGAAGGGAGGTTCCATATACCTCGACCAGAACGCCTTTCGGTGCAAGGAATGCTTTTACCGTCGATGTGTCCAGCTTAAAGTCTGCATCGATATCCGACTCTTTCGCCAGCAGCATGACCCAGTCTTCGGTTCCCAGGTTGAACTCGCTTCCGCGATGATACTCCAGACAGTTCAGTTTTGTATTATGTCCGTTGCACCAGCCGAATTCTGCCGGCAGTCCGCCGAACAGTGTATCGGTCATCTCCGCAGCCAGCGGCAGGTTCTGCAGGTTCGGATCCTCCGCTACATAGGCCGGTCCGTCCTCCGGACAGGGTGTTTTCTCATTCAGGGCATCCAGCATCGGCTGTACATCATATCCCTCGATGATTCTTCCGTATGCAGCAAATTCCGGATCGGTAATTTTATAAATTTTCATATTTTTTCTCCTTACGGAAGAGACTGCCGCCCCTTTGTCTTGAAACGGCAGTCTGCTTATATTTGTTTACTTATTTCCAGGGATTCTCTGTCGGATATCTTACGCCTTCCGGCTGGTTGTATCCGATCTCCTCAACCGGAACGCCGATGTATTTGAATACTTCGTACAGAGTCTTTCCGTATTTGCCGAATGCAACAGCTCCGTGATGCGGATAGTTCTTGGCAATCAGAACGTGACGGTAGAATCTTCCCATTTCCTTGATTGCAAATACACCGATGGAACCGAAGGACTTGGTAGCTACCGGAAGTACTTCACCCTCTGCGATGTATGCACGAAGAATACCGTCAGCAGTGCTCTGCAGTCTGTAGAATGTGATATCTCCCGGAACGATATCTCCTTCCAGTGTTCCCTCACACCAGTCAGCCGGATGGGTTCTTGCCATGATTCTCTGATAGGAAAGTTTCGGATTCTGCAGTTTTCTGGAGCAGGTATTGCCGCAGTGGAAGCCCATGAAGGTATCGGTAAATTTGTAATCAAATTTGCCCTCGATGCTCTCTTTATACATATCCTTCGGTACAGAGTTATTGATATCCAGAAGTGTTACTGCATCGCCGCTGATCACGGTACCGATGTACTCGGACAGTGTTCCGTAGATATCTACCTCACAGGATACCGGAATGCCGCGTCCTGCCAGACGGCCGTTTACATAGCACGGATTGAATTTGAACATATCCTGGAATGCCGGCCAGCATTTGGATGTCAGTGCCACATATTTTCTGTAGCCTTTATGCTCCTCGATCCAGTCCAGAAGAGTCAGCTCGTACTGTGCAAGTTCTGCCAGCTTCGGTGTTTCCTTGCCCAGCTCGGCAGCCATGTCAGCTACAACATCCTTGATTCTCTCATCTCCTGCATGTTTCAGATATGCTTCATACAGATCCAGCTCAGACTCTTCCTCGATCTCAACGCCAAGGTTGTACAGCTGCTTGATCGGTGCATTGCATGCAAGGAAGTTCTGCGGTCTCGGACCGAAGCTGATGATCTTCAGGTCACTGAGTGCAACAACGGCTTTTGCAACCGGAATGAAATCATGGATCATCTCTGCACAGTCTTCTGCATCACCTACCGGATACTCCGGAATATATGCCTTTACATTTCTCAGAGCCAGGTTATAGCTTGCATTCAGCATACCGCAGTAAGCATCTCCGCGGCCGTCGAACAGATCGTTCTGTGTCTCTTCTGCTGCTGCACAGAACATCTTCGGTCCATCGAAGTGTTTTGCAAGAAGGGTCTCTGCGATCTCCGGTCCGAAGTTTCCGAGATATACGCAAAGTGCGTTGCAGCCTGCTTTCTTGATATCTTCCAGTGCATTCACCATATCGATCTCGCTCTCGATAATAGTGATCGGGCACTCATAGATCTCGTCCGCGCCATACTTCTCTGTATACGCCTTTACAAGTGCCTTTCTTCTGTTCTCAGCAAGGGCTGCCGGGAAGCAGTCACGGCTTACAGCTACGATACCCAGTCTGATTTCAGGTGTGTTGATCATTGTCCATACCTCCTAATGTATGTTTTTACCCATTTTATAATTCAACGGCCGAACCGTTAATTATCACATATCCTTCTTTCCAATCGATCTCCGCGCGATCCGGTGCCGGATACAGGTCTCTCAAACCATCCGATTCGCACATGGATCTGCCCGCGGGATCCGCATTCTTATGTTTTTTACAATACCGGGAACAGATCCTTCAATGCCGGATACAGCTGATGGAACACCCTGTATTTCTCTTCGTATCTGGCTGCGATCACCGGATCCGGTTTCTCGGATGCCGTCACTTTCACCAGTTTCTCACAGGCCTCCTTCACCGACGCATATTCTCCGCAGGCTACGGCCGCCAGAATTGCTCCGCCGTATCCCGGTCCCTGCTCGGTCTCCGGAATAGTCAGTTCGATGTTAAGTACATTGGCAAAGATCTTTCTCCAGAGCGGACTCTTGGCACCTCCTCCGCAGATCATGCTGTGCGGAACCTGAATACCCAGATTCTTCGCTGCCTCCAGGGAATCGCGAATACCAAAGGCAACGCCTTCCATAACTGCCTGTGTCATATCCTGTCTGGTGGAATCCATGGTCATTCCGATGAAGCAGCTTCTGGCTGCCGGATCGTTATGGGGTGCACGCTCGCCCATCAGGTAGGGCAGATAATACACATGACCGCTTCCCAGCATATCCTCGGTAATACCGGACTGTTCTTCTCCGTATTCCTTTGTCTGCAGGATCTCATCCATCCACCACTTGTTGCAGGATGCAGCGGAAAGCATGCAGCCCATCAGATGGAAGGCACCGTCTGCATGGGCAAAAGCATGCAGAGAGTTTCCGGAATCCACGCCAAAGGTCTCACTGGATATGAAGATCGTTCCGGAAGTTCCCAGAGAGATATTGCAGGCCCCGTCACCAACGGTTCCGGTTCCTACTGCCGCTGCCGCGTTGTCTCCGGCTCCGGCACATACCTTTACTGTCTCCGGAAGTCCCAGCAGCTCTGCCATCTCTTTTTTCAGACAGCCGACGGTCTCATAGCTCTCAAAAAGCTTCGGCATCTGCTCTTCTCTGACACTGCAGATCTCCAGCATCTCTTTGCTCCAGCATTTGCTCTTCACATCCAGAAGCAGCATGCCGGATGCATCGGAATAGTCGGTACAGTGCACACCGGTAAGCATGTAGTTGATGTAATCCTTCGGGAGCATGATCTTGCTGATCTTCGCAAAGATCTCCGGTTCATTTTTCTTTACCCACAGGATCTTCGGAGCGGTAAAACCGGCAAACGCAATATTGCCTGTGTACTCCGTCAGTTTCTCCTTGCCGATCTCGTTGTTCAGCCAGTCAGTCTCACCCTGTGTACGTCCGTCATTCCACAGGATCGCCGGACGAAGGACACGATCCTCTTCATCCAGGATCACCAGACCGTGCATCTGGCCTCCGGCACCGATTCCCGCAATGTGTGCCCGGTCACACTCTGCCGTCAGCTCTTTGATTCCGTCTATAACGGCCTTCATCCAGTCTTCCGGCTTCTGCTCCGACCAGCCCGGATGCGGAAATGCCAGCGGGTACTCTCTGGACACGATCTTCTGAATCTCGCCCTTCTCATTCATCAGCAGAAGCTTCACCGCTGATGTTCCAAGGTCCACACCGATATACAGCATGTCAATTCCTCCTTATACTCCTAATAATGCTTCGCATTTTTCACTTCACCGGAAAGCCTCCTGCTTCCGCCGGCGTTAAGTCTCGCAAAACCTGCCATTCCAAATGCTGACTTCTATCTGTAATCTTATCACTATCTGTCCGAAATAGAAAGTACAATAAACAGACAATATATACAAAAAGCGGCTTTCTCTGTTCTTTTCGAACAAAAAAGCCGCTTTCCTGTACATTTTTGCAATTTTATAAAGAATCCAGAATTCCTGCCATCTGGTGCTCAATATGGGCCCCCATGGCTTCACTTCCGCCGACAGCATCCCTGTTTTTCAGACTCTGCCACAGCTGATCATGTTCCTGGATCAGATTCTGCAGATTGGAACGGTTTTTCAGATACTCCACACGATACCGGTACATCTGCTCCCGCAGATTATTGATCAGCTGAACAAGCCTTTTATTGCCGGTTGCCTGATAGATAATGGCATGGAAAGCCTCATCTGCCTCTGCAAGACTTGTCACATCCGCGTTCTCTACCAGCCGTTCGAATTCTCTGGATGCCGCAAAAAGTGCTTCCAGTTCCTCTTCCGTGATTCGCTCGACCGCAAGTTCAAAAGCCATCTGATCCAGTCCTTTCCGCACTTCCAGAACATCATGCAGATCCTTGGCTGTGATTTTGGCAACCTGTGCGCCTCTTCTGGGCAGATTTACGACCAGTCCTTCCAGCTCCAGCATTCGGATCGCCTCCCGCACCGGTGTACGGCTCACGCCCAGCCGGTTTGCCAGCTGGATCTCCATCAGTCTTTCACCGGGTTTCAGATCCTCACAAAGGATCCCCTTCCGCAGTGTACGGAACACCACGTCACGGAGCGGCAGATCGGGATATTCTGCCATTGTTTTTACTAATCTGTCTTCCGCAGCCATTATGCTTCCTCCTTATCGGAATACGGCACAGTCAAAAATACATCCTTCGCCAGATGGCTGTCCAGGATCTCCTTATACGCTTTCTGCGCAGTCTCCTCATTGTCAAAAATACCGAAAACGGTCGGGCCGCTTCCGCTCATTCTGGAGCCCAGTGCCCCCAGTTCCAGCATCCGCTCCTCGATCCTGGTTACGATCGGATGATTGGAAACCGTTACGGTCTCCAGTACATTTTCCAGACAGGCAGTAATCTCCTTCAGATCTCCGTTTCTGATGGCCTGTACCTGTCTGTCCACTTCCGGATGATGATACTCCACAGCCGCATCCAGATGCTCATATACATACTTGGTAGAAACGTCAATATCCGGCTTTGCCAGAAGGATCCAGCAGTCCGGCATCTTGGGAAGCGGAGTCAGCACTTCACCGATCCCCTCCGACAGGGCGGTTCCTCCCATAATACAGTAAGGAATATCCGCGCCAAGTGTAACGCCTCTCTCCCGCAGTTCCTTCTCACTCAGTCCCAGCTCAAAAAGCGCATTCATCCCATGAAAAACAGCAGCGGCGTCGGCGCTTCCGCCTGCCAGCCCGGCTGCTGCAGGAATACGTTTCTGCAGATGGATCCGCACACCGCCGGGAAGCTGAAACTCCTTCATCAGCAGATCCGCAGCCTTCCAGATCAGATTGCCGGAATCCAGCGGAATCCCCTCCACATCTGCGGTAAGCTGAATACCCTCTTCCTCGACCCGCTCCATGGTCAGAGTATCATATACATCCACATTCTGCATGACCATGCGGAGAAGGTGGTAGCCGTCTTCTCTTCTTCCGATCACGTCCAGACTCAAATTAATCTTCGCTCTTGCTTTTATCTCCATATATCTTGCAGTTCCTCTGGAAAATTTTTATAATAGAACGGATATAGCCGGCAGCGATGCGCAGATCCTCTCTTAGATCTGCCGTTTATCTCTGTCAGACTGTATACAAAATCCGTTAATAATAAAATACACAGAATCCGACGGATTGTCAAAGGGGCATGTATACAATCCCCGCATTCCAAATAAAGGAGACTATTTATGCGAACAATCATAACTGTTATCTTCGTTGTTCTGTTCCTGATTCTCAGTATGCCGGTTCTTCTGGTCTGCAAACTGATCCGCCGCCGTAATCCGGCAAAAGCCGACAGAATAGCACAGGCTACCGTCGGCTGGGCCTTCCGGGTCGTTGCCTTCCTCAGCGGTGTACATACGGAAGTTATCGGAGCAGAAAACATCCCCGACGACCATGCGGTTCTCTTTGTCGGAAACCACCGCAGCATCTTCGATATCGTACTGACCTACCCGCTGCTGAAGGCCCCCTGCGGCTACATTGCCAAGGATTCCCTTGCCAAAGTTCCGCTGCTGAATTTCTGGATGAAAGAGATCGGCTGTCTTTTCCTCAACCGCACCGACCTGAAACAGGGCATGCAGACGATTCTGAATGCCATTGATATGGTAAAAAACGGAACTTCCGTATTTATCTTCCCTGAGGGAACCAGAAGCAAAGGCGAGAGCGAACTTCCGATGCTGCCCTTCCACGAAGGAAGCCTCCGTGTTTCCTCTAAATCCGGAGTTCCCACGATTCCGATCACCCTTCTGCATACGCAGAATATTCTGGAATCCCATCTTCCATGGCTCCGCAGAACGGATGTCACCATCATTTTCGGAACCCCGGTCATTCCCTCCGAACTTTCCCGTGACGAGAAAAAACACATGGGAGAATATACCGCTGCCATCATCGACAGCACGCTTCGCAGTCATCTGGGTATTCCGCAGATCGAGTCCGCTTCCTCTGCAGATTAAACTGCAGGACCCGAGCAGAATTCCTCAAAAAACAAGAACAGCTGCATTTCTCTTCACGGAAATGCAGCTGTTCTTATTTTTATATTCGTCCGTTTACTCTTACGGCTCGATTCCCTCAAATACAACGATGGAACCTTTTGTCTTCACCACTTCGTATTCCTCATCGTTTGCCACATCCCAGACCATACCCGGCAGCCGATACACATTACGGCAGATCCATGCACTGGGATTACAGCAGCTTCCCACTCTTGTGGAAACATAATCCGGCTCACTCAGCCAGTTCAGAAGCAGTGCAGCACAGAGGAAATCCCGGATCCGATGTTTCCATGTACTTCCGGAACGATATTCCGGATCCAGCAGCTGACCGCGAATGTATTCCGGACGCTGTTTCTTAAACCAGCGAAGCACACACGGATCCGCAGACTCGACAGCAAATACACCTTCGTAATCATCCAGCAGATCACAGGCCTGATCCGCAAGTGATTCCGCATTATGATCTGCAGAGATCAGATTCACAAGAACCGGAACCTGACCGTCAACAAGCTGGAGCACCTGATCCAGGTTAGGGATCCTCTCTTCGGTTCCTTCCAGTTTCAGCTCCTTCAGTTCCATCCAGGTACTGTTCTCAACATTGCCTCTGGCACCGGTCATTCCTTTCAGCAGATCGTCTCCAAAAACGACCGGAATACCGTCACGGCTCAGCCGAACATCCAGTGCAATGCCGTATCCATGTTCAACCGCACTTCGGAAAGCTGCCAGGCTGTTTTCCGGCACCCCTTTGGACACACGGAAAAATCCTTTTTTTGCATAATCGTAACGTCTGATCTCCGTCATATCCGGTTTGTTCCAGATTCGCGGTTTAACGGCAAGAATCCAGGCCGCTGCAGTACCCGCAATCGCACCCAGGGCATATCTGATTTTCTTTCCCATCTTTTTTCCTCCTGTACACATGTACGCGTCCCTGCAGCCGAAAAGCCGCCTCTTCGTTTCCAGGACCCACATTAGAATAGTTTCAGTATACCATAGAATCTACACAGTTAGTAGAAAAACTCTTCCTGTTTTATTACCTCAACAGACAAGATGCAAAGCCAAAATAGATCAGCAGTGAGATTGCATCTACGATCGTTGTAATCAGCGGGCTGGCCATCAAAGCCGGGTCGAAGCCGCACCGGTCGGAAAGCAGCGGAAGAACCGCACCGATCATCTTGGAGATGCAGATCGTCAGCAGCATCGTCAGGCAGATCACGGCTGACAGAAACAGGGTCTGACCGTCAAACAGCATCAGCTTTGCAAAATTGATTCCTGCCAGAACAATACCGCACAAAAATGCAACCCGCAGCTCTTTCCAGATAACATGCAGAAAATCCTTATAATGGATTTCCTGCAGAGACAGTCCTCGAATGATCGATACGGCCGTCTGTGAACCGGCATTTCCGCCTGCATCCATCAGCATCGGAATATAAGCGATCAGAATGGACTGCGCAAGCAGTGTATCGGTAAAGCGTGTAATGATCATGCCGGTCAGAACCGCGAACAGCATCAGGATAAGCATCCAGGGAAGACGCTGTCTGCAGGTCTCAAATATTCCTGTCTTCAGATATGGTTTTTCCGACGGAATGATCGCCGCCATCTTCTCAATATCCTCGGTAGCCTCTTCCTCGATAATGTCCACCACATCATCGACGGTGATAATTCCAACCATACGTGTTTCATTATCGACTACCGGAAGGACCGTGAAGTCATATTTTTTGAATGTCTGGGCTGCTGCCTCCTGGTCGGTCAGCGTATTGACCGAGATAACATGATCATTCATGATACGTCCGATGATCGCATCCTGCGGCATGATCAGCAGATAACGCAGGGCAACCGTTCCCTTCAGCACACGTGTGCTGTCCAGTACATAACAGACATTGACTGTCTCGGAATCCAGCCCGATATCCCGGATTCTCTCAATGGCATCATTGACTGTCATATTCTCACGAAGATCCACATACTCAACCGTCATGATGCTTCCCGCCGAAGCATCCGGATACTGCAGCAGATGATTGATATCCTTGCGGGTCTCCGGACTTGCATTTGCCAGTATCCGGCGTACGACATTTGCCGGCATCTCCTCCAGCAGGTCCGTTGCGTCATCCGCCATCAGGTTATCGATAATATTCGATGCTTCCCGATCGGAAAGCGACATAATAATATACTTCTGATCATCCACCTCCAGAAGAGGAAAAACATCCGCAGCCAGATCCTTGGGAAGAATTCGAAAAATCTTGAGCGAATCCTCATCCTCCATGGCATCCATTACCGCAGCAATATCCGCTTCATTGGTATCCTCCAGGGTTCGGCGCAGCTGGTTGTACTGCTTCTTTTCCAGCATTTCCATCAGAGCTTCGATCATCTGCTCTGTATCCATTTCATTAAATTCCATCATTCCGAAATCCCCCTTTCCATTTCGTTTATAATTACCGAAATATCTCCGTCTAATAATAACAGAATGCCTGCAAAAATACTACTGCAGCGGGAGTTTGAAATATTTTTAATTTTTTTCATTTTTCCTGTTGACAAATCCATCCATTAGGTCTATTATTCTTTTTGTTGGTTGACGACGCAGTCATCAAACAGCAAATGTGTGCGATTAGCTCAGCTGGATAGAGCGTTTGGCTACGGACCAAAAGGTCGGGAGTTCGAATCTTCTATCGCACGCTTAAGGGTTTCCGAGAGATCGGAAGCCCTTTTTTATTTCCGCATCGTGCCTGTGCACGCATGTACCTCTTTCTGCAGGATTCACGGTTTACTTCTGTCCTGTCAGTTTTTCCGAAACCCTTACATTAAAAAAGTGAATAAACGGACCAAATCCAAATGCCGTTACCAGTGTCCCCAGTCCGATAATTCCGCCGGACAGGAAACAGATCAGCGCGCAGCATCCATCGGTAATGACCCTGCACCAGAAATACGGCAGTTTATTTATTCGTTCTGCCATGATCAGCGACAAGGCATCATAAGGCGCCACGCCCACATCCGATGTCTGATACAGGGAAATGCCCAGACTCGTGATGATCATTCCAGCCAGCAGAACCAGTATCTGCATCGGCAGCGTCTGCGGCACATAGAGCGGTGACAGCACTGCATAAAAGAAAGATACCAGATATCCAAGCAGCACCGCATTCACAATGGTTCCGATTCCGATATACCGCCGTCCCAATGCCGCTTCAACGACAAAATATACCAGATTGATCAAAATCTGAAAAAGCGGATAAGACATGGCAAGCACAGCGGCGACTGCCATATTCATTCCCGAAAACGGATCATTGCCCAATCCGGCCAGCTTAAAAATACTGATTCCCAATCCGAGAATACAGTTTCCGACAAACATCATGATCACCCGCCGTGCTCCGACTTTTTGGAAATAGTTTTTCATATTCAGGCTCCTGACTTTTTATTCATTCCTGCTCTGCAGACATACATCGAAAAAAAAGGAAGCGTCCCAGGGACGTTTCCTTTTTTTATTACTCTACCAGGCTCAATGCAATCTGGTAGAAGATCGGATCATCCAGAACTTCCTTCCAGGTTGCATACGGAGAAATACTTCCGAAAATGCTGTCTCTGGAAATACGAAGTCCATCCGAACAATATTCATTTGCCACCAGAATGCAATTGCATTTTGGCAGAAGATCCGGATCCTTCAGAAGCTTCTGCAGCTTCTTGTTGCTGATCTCGTTTGTCTGTGTAAGAAGGATCATGGAATCCACCTGACTCAGATCCTCTGCGATCTCCGGAGTCAGATCGGTTCCGACATCCAGAATGATATAATCAAAATCCCGGTTTTCTCTTAAGGTATCCACCAGAACATCGATCTCCTTAAAGCCGATTCCCATCGTCTTCAGGGACTTCTCAAAGGGGAGTACATAGGAGACCTCATCAAAACCGATATTCTGCAGGATCGTCCAGTAGGTATCCTCATCCGGATTCTTCAATTTTTCCGCCAGTTCCTGACCTGCATATGCATTAGAAGGATAGAATACAGAGATGCTCTGCATGGCATCACAGCCTACCAGAAGCACTTTCTGATCAAGCATCTTCAGTTTTCTCGCAAGGGCAACACAGCTCAGACTCTTTCCGCATCCTCCGATCGAGGAATAAACGGCAACGATCTTGGTATCCCTTTTTACCTTCTCCTGCTCATCTTCCGGAACCTCGATTTCCACGGCAAGTGCCGTTTCCATCTTGTCCAGGATCTCCTGCACATCCAGGAACTTCAACACAACTGCCGCATCTTCGGGATACTGTTTTTCTTCTCCCGCCTCATCTACCATCAGGAAGGTCCGAAGAATCGAATGCTCACCTGCAATCGATGCGTAATCCGATTCATCGACAAGCAGCAGATCGATACTCTGCGGTGCTGAAAAATAGGCACCGATATAACCCGGGTCCGTGATAAACTGAACCTCCGCCGTTCGGGCATAACGGGCAATGATCGCTTCTTCGATTCCTTTGACGAAATCCCGATCCGTATCAACAATTACTATATGAAGCTTTTTATTTGCCATAGACATCTCCAACTGCTCAGCTTTTTATTCTACATTAAATGTATACTCACCAAAGCGAAGGACGGTTCCCTCTCCGATCGGAACTTCCATCCGGGGAGCGATCCGCTGGTTATTGACGAAGGTTCCCGTCTCACTGTCCATATCGCTGATATAATAGCTGATATCATTCCATCCGATCACAGCCTGAATCGGATTGATCTTCTCTGTATCCTCAATAATTCCATCCGCTTCTCCAGGATCCGATCCGATACGGAACTCTGCATGTCCGATCTCAAATACGATCGGCTGCGGAAGATTAATACTCCGAAGCGTAATATTGGCATCATCACTGTTTACAGGAACCCTCCGGTTTAATGTGCCGATCAGACTGTTCCAGTCACCAAATGCTTTTTCCTTCTGATATTCTATCTGCCTGCAGATAAACCCATCATCTTCTTTTGTGGAGATCATATCCTCCAGCAGAGAATACAGTCTTCGCACATAGATGTCTCCCATACGAACCTCCGGCGGAATAACAGCCGGCAGGCAGAGCAGATACACCTGATCATCTGCATCCAGATAGATGCTGTCCGGATCCCAGACAACGTTCTCCAGGGAGATTTCCGAACACGTTTCCAACTCAGCGGTTCTTCTCAATATCTTCTGAGCAAGGTGACAGGTCTCATCCAATGTCAGATCCGCAAGCCGCTCCTCTATTCTTTTTTTGTCATTCAGGAAGAATGCCAGTTTGATGCGCTCGTTATAATGTACCCATTCACAGGAGAGGACGCCCTTCTCGCTGCCATGTACCTGCAGAAACTCCAGCGCTTTTTTATCCAGCAGTTCTTCGGAATTAAGCAAAAAATCCCTCATGATTCAACCTCTGAAATTACGTATCAAAAATAGCCAATAACAGTATACATCTCTTTGCTCATTTATACAACTTCAACAATACTGCGCAATGCCACTACCGGAAGCTGTCCCGGCGCCGATGCCTGTCCTGCCGTACCAAAGGTCAGTGCCGATCCGGTCAGATTTCCGCTGATTCTGGAGATCTTTCCCATATCTCCCATGGACATGGTGATCAGCGGGCAGGCTGTCGTCTCATTCTTCTCCGCCGTTACCGCCATAAGCCGCAGTACATCCTTCGGCTTCTCCGGCATGGCTGCCAGCTTCAAAATATCTGCCCCGGTTCTCTCCAGGCGATCCAGAACCGCTTCCAACTCGCCTTTTTTCGGTGTCTTCGTAAAATAATGTGCCGATGCAATAACCGGCTTATTCCGCTCCTGCACCTCACGCACAAGTATTTCCGCATCGGCGTATGCATACTGTCCTTCGATATCCAGAACAGCGATCTCCGGACGTTCTGCTGCCCAATGCAGCAGCTTTCTGTAATCTCCCGCTTCAATGGAACGATTTCCGCCTTCTTCTGCGGTACGGAAGGTAAACAGGATCGGCAGGATTCCCAGAATCGACTGCAGCTTCTCCACCGCTTTGCCGGCCTTTTCTTCATCCAGAATGTCTGCAAAGAAATCCGCTCTCCACTCCACCAGATCCGGTGCAGCCTTCACAGCCAGCTCCGCTTCTGCTGCGATCTCCTCCAGTGTTGTTCCGATCACCGGTACACAGATCTTCGGAAGTCCTTCTCCGATCACAGTATTGCCGACAGCAACCGGAATCTTTCTGACAGGTTCCGTTTTCTGTTCCTTCTTCTTAGGACGGTTCCACTCATACAGAGACTTCTGCTCTTTCTTTGCAGATTTCTTTCCGGATCCCTTCTTCGCTTCTTTCTTTTCTTTTCCGTTTTTTTCTTTTTTGTCCTTTTCGGCTGCTTTTCTGTTCTTCTTTTCTTTGCTCATATCTGCTTCCTTCCAGGCGATGTCCGCAGCCGATCCATTGGCTGCAGCATCCTCTGCAGCACGAATCTTTTCTTCGGTATTGATCTCCACTTCACGTACTTCCAGATCTGTCTGCTCATCCGCTCCGGCATCTGATTCCTCTCCGGTTTTCTTTTCATCCTGCTGCTTCGAAGTAGATGCCTTCCGTTCATCGATCTCAACCGCTTCGCCGTCTACCACATTCGTGTCGATGAATTCTTTCTTTGTCTCCGCCTCGGATACTGCCGGCTCCTCCGCTGAACCGTTAACATCCCAGGCAGAAGCAGCCGTATCTGCACCGTCTTTCTGTTCCGCCTGATGATCCGGCAATGCCGGCTGTGCAGCGATCATCTCCGCATTGTCCTTCTTTTTTCTGAAAAAATCAAAAAAACCCATAGGTTCCTCTTTCTCCTCTTATTTCATTTCCATAATTCAATGATTATACCGCAAAAGCCGCTTTCTGTCCATGTTCGCTTAATCCCATTTTCATCCGCTTTTTTTCATGCTAGAATGGTTACAAAAACAAAGTATTATCCGGAGGCATTTATGAACACAGATCACAGCAGCAAAACTTCTTTTTCCATCGATGGACACACCCGTTTGACCGGACTTCTGGGAAGCCCGGTTTCTCACAGCATGTCTCCGAAGATGCACAACGATTCCTTTCAGATCCTGGGTCTGAATTATGCCTATCTCTGCTTCGATGTGGATGAAGCCCATTTGGAGACTGCGGTTCAAGGACTGCGCACCTGCGGGATCCGCGGCTTTAATCTTACCATGCCGGATAAAAACCGCATGGCCGAACTCGCCGATGAACTTTCCCCGGCAGCACGTCTGATCGGTGCTGTCAATACCGTCGTCAACGACAACGGACGGCTGATCGGTCATAACACCGACGGTGTGGGCTTTATGCGATCTCTGCAGGACTATGATTTTGATATACGCGGGAAAGAAATGACCATCCTTGGCGCCGGCGGTGCCGCCACAGCCATCATTGCCCAGGCAGCTCTGGACGGCTGCAGAAAGCTCCATGTCTTCGCACGTCCGACCAGTCGTTTCCATGCCCGAACCGTGGCTCTTCTGGATGAGATCAACCGAACGACCGGCTGCCGGGCCGATCTGCAGGACATGGCCGATCACACCATGCTGCGTACCTGCCTGAACGACTCTGCCCTTCTGGTCAACGGAACACCGGTCGGCATGGCACCTGACACCGAAGCCTCACCGCTTCCGGATGTCTCTCTGCTGCATAAGGATCTGTTTGCGGCGGATATTATTTACAACCCGCGGGAAACCCTGTTTCTGAAGCAGGCCGGGGAAGCCGGCTGCAGAACCTGTAACGGACTTTATATGCTCCTGTATCAGGGTGCGGAAGCCTTCCGTTTATGGACCGGCGAAGAAATGCCCACAGAGATCATCAAGGAGCGGTATTTCAAATGATCCGTCTGTTTTCCAGGAAGTGTTCTGCCGCTCTCCCGCCTCCCCTTTATCTGCAGGGTGCAGAGATGTTTTTCATTAACACGTTTTGTCCTGCAGAACCACTATTTCCATACAAAAAAAGAAGCGTCGAAACGACGCTTCTTTTTGTATGTTTGTACTCTTCTATTGTCAGCAGCCTCATGTGCCGTATCTGTACAGCAGCACAAAGCATCAAACTCCATTTATCTTCTCAGGAAATCCGGGATCTGGAGATCCTTCTTCGGTGCTGCCGATGCTGTCTTCTGCGGCTGTTTGGATGAAACTGCCGGGGTCGGGAGCGAAAAGGAATTCGGCAGTTTGTATCCGCCTGTCTTCGGAGCACTGCTTTTAGCCTCTTCCTTCGGAGCCTCTGCAGCCGGAGCTTCCTCTTTCTCGGAATCTACGCCGGTAGCGATAACCGTGATCTTAACAGAATCGGAAGCGGAGTTATCATACATGGAACCGAAGATGATATTGGCATTCTCGCCAACGATCTCACGTACATAATCAGCTGCCTCATTAGCATCCCACAGGCTGATATCACCGGAGATGTTGAAGATAACATCGGTTGCGCCCTTGATGCTTGTCTCAAGAAGCGGGCTGTTGATTGCCTGCTCAACGGCATCCATGGCTTTGTTATCGCCTTTGCCCTCACCGATACCGATATGAGCGATACCTTTGTCTTTCATGACTGTCTGAACATCTGCAAAGTCAAGGTTGATCAGTGCTTCCTCGTTGATCAGATCGGTAATACCCTGAACAGCCTCCTGCAGCACACGGTCAGCAACTTTCAGAGCTTCCGGCATACTTGTACGACGGTCAACGATCTCCAGCAGTTTGTCATTCGGAATTACGATCAGAGTATCTACATTATCTTTCAGTTTTCCGATTCCGCCTACCGCATTGTTCATACGAACACGGCCTTCGAAACGGAACGGTTTTGTTACAACACCGACAGTCAGGCATCCGGCTTCTTTTGCAACTCTTGCTACGACCGGAGCAGCACCTGTACCGGTTCCGCCGCCCATACCGCAGGTAACGAATACCATATCAGCGCCTTCTACGATCTTGCGGATCTCTTCTGCACTTTCTTCAGCGGATTTTTCACCCATCTCCGGTTTCGCACCGGCACCAAGACCTTTGGTTACTTTCTCACCGATCTGCAGTACAGTTTCTGCCTTGCAGGATGATAAAGCCTGTTTATCGGTATTGATTCCTACAAATTCAACACCGCCAACGTTATCTGTAACCATGCGGTTAACTGCATTATTACCTGCACCGCCGACACCGACTACGATAATACGTGCAGCTGCTACTGGTTTATCAACTGTAATTTCTAACACTGTATGTCCTCCTTCATTGGCATTGTGCCATTTCTTCTATCCTTCTTTTCGATCCGGTGCACAGCCCAAAGGCCATGCCGATCTGTTACGATTCAAAATTAATCATACCAGTTATATAATATATTTAAATCGCAGAATATTCAACACTTTTTAAGGAAGGTTTACAAACCTTTTAACTGTTCGCCTTGTCGAAAACAATATTTACGGTGTCTTCACCGTAATTTTCCAGATGCAGTGTCCCCTTCATTCCTTCCAGTTTCGGCAGGATCGCTGCCGCTCTGGCCATTTTTTCCTCCATCAGCGTATCCTTGCCGATCTTCACAACGATATCTCCATAATAGAGGGTAAAGCGGCTGGACTCGTCCACTGCAATGTAGTCCGGTTTGATTCCCAGTTTGCTGATGATCTTTGAGAGTGCATAAATACTGGAAAAAACACTCCTGTCATTTGCCCGGATCATACCTCCGACCTTGACTTCTTCGTCCGTCAGGCCTTCCACCTGCGTAACATCCGTCAGCGCAGGATGAAAATCCGTATCGGAAGACTGCTGTGCCACTGCCTGCAGACTTCCGTCCGAGGAATCTGCAGTTACGGCTTCTGCCGTCAATGCCTGCGGCTGCTCCTCCGGCTGTACTTCCACTGCTGTCAGTGCATCCTCGGAGGGAACCGGCGTTGTCTCTGCCGTTTCCGTAGAAGAAGCGGTCACACTTTCCACCGCCTCCGGTCGAACCTCGGCAACACCGTTGCTGTCCACTCTGGACGGAATACTCTCAAGAACCATTCCGTCAGCATCAAAATAATAATTATTATCTCCCTGTACCAGATAACCAACCGGGTTATTCTCAACGACCTGCAGCGTCACACGATTATGACTCTTGTATCGAATCTCAATCGAATCAATGAACGGAGCGTTTCCGGGGCGTACTTCCTTCTGTACATAAGCCAGATAAAGGCTGTTGCGGTTTCTGAAGCTGTCCAGAACCATTGCCCGAACCTCACCGGCCGTATAACGGGTACTTCCCACGACCTCCGCTCTTTCATCCGATACATGGAAAAAACCGAGAAAGCCCAGCACAAACAGAAGAATAAGCAGAAAGATCAGCAGCGGACGAGGAATACTTTTCCTTTTCCTTCGTTTCCGTCTTTTTTTCAACTTCCATTACTCCTTTGCCAGGTCATATACATACTGTTTAAACATATCCCCGCGCTGTTCATAGTTATCAAACTGTCCCCAGCTTGCACAGGCCGGAGACAGCAGGACTGCATCTCCTTCCTCTGCATGTGCCGCACAGGCTTTGGTTGCCTCCTCCAGATTCTCAAACAGAGCGATCTTTTCCTTCGGGAACCCGCAGCGAACAGCTGTCTCCGCAATCGTTTCTCTTGTCTGTCCGATCAGTGCGAAGAATTTTACTTTGCCGTCAAAGGCACGGATCCAGGAATCAAACGGAAGCTCCTTGTCATATCCACCGCCGATCAGACAGGTCGGACGATTCATTGCCTGAATGCCTTTGATGGCAGCATCCGGGTTTGTTCCCTTGGAATCGTTATAGTATTTTACGCCGCGAACCTCTGTCACATATTCGATTCGATGTTCTACTCCCTTGAACGCACAGCAGGTATCGTGGATACTTTCGATCGTTACTCCCGCATGATGGGCCATCGCAGCCGCAACCATGATATTTTCAAAATTGTGCAGTCCCAGGATCTGCAGTTCATCGGTACGTACGACCGGAAGGACCTTCTGTCCATCGGAGATCTTGATCACATTGTCCTCCAGATAGATTCCCTTTTCCAGAACTCTGCTGCTGGAGAAGAAGATTACCTCTGCCGGACATTTTTCTCCGAATGCACGCAGCACTTCATCTTCGTAATTCAGTACACAGACATCCTCCGGAGTCTGGTTTTCCGTAACCCGCGCCTTGCAGCGAATATACTCTTCCATTGTATGATGCCGGTTCAGATGATCCTCGGTAATATTGGTCAGTGCACTTGCGATCGGATGGAAGGTATCGATGGTCTCCAGCTGGAAACTGCTCACCTCCGCAACGGTATAGGCATTCTCGGTCTGCTCCAGTACCACATCGGTATACGGCGTTCCGATATTGCCGACCACATAGACCTCCGGATAAAAATCCTTCATGATCTCACCCAGCAGTGTCACGGTCGTCGTCTTGCCGTTGGTACCGGTAACCGCCAGTACTTTGCCTTTGCCGATCTGATAAGCCAGTTCGATCTCGCCCCAGATCGGAAGTTTCTTTGCACGGAAGCGGTCTACGACCGGAAGATCGCAGGGAACACCCGGACTCATGATTACCAGATCCAGTGTATCCAGTACCTTATCGGAAATGTCTCCGAGAATGATCTCACAGGGCTGACCGAGTTTTTCAATGATTGCTTCTTTATCTGCATGTACATTACCGTCATAGATCACCGGAACCGCATGACGGGCAAGGAGCAGACGTGCTGCCCCGATGCCGCTTTTGCCGGAGCCAAAGATCAGTACTTTTTTATTATTCAATTCCATATTCTGCCTCATTTTCTGCCGGCTTCCGATTTGCTGCCGGCGTATCTGTTCATTACTAAAGACGTATATATAATAAAGCCACAGCCTCAATCGTGCAAGCACGACTCGGCTATGGCTTTATTTTTCTGCTCTGCCTGAACGTTACATCAGCGCCACTACACAGAGCAGGATAGTCAGCACCGCAAAGCGGACTACGATCTGGGTCTCGGACCAGCCGCAAAGCTCAAAGTGATGGTGGATCGGTGTCATCTTGAAAATTCGTTTTCCATGCGTCATTTTGAAGTATGTGACCTGCATGGCAACGGACAGAAGCTCAAATGCATAGATAAATCCAACGATCGGAATATACAGAGGCATCTGCATCATATAGGCTGCACCGGCTACAAAACCGCCCAATGCAAGCGATCCGGTATCTCCCATGAAGATCTGTGCCGGATAGGCATTGAATACAAGGAATCCCATCAGCGCTCCGATTACCGCCAGGGTGATCGGTGTAATGCCGCCGTTTCCAAGGATGGAAGCTACTGTAAAAAACAGGGCAACGATGATGGTGATCGTAGATGCCAGTCCGTCCAGACCATCGGTGAAGTTAACGCCGTTGACGATTGCAAGGATGACAATAATCGCAAACGGTACATTCATAATGCCGAGGCTGATCGTCTTGCCCATTCCGAACGGAAGCAGCATGGCCATCGACAGGCCGACGCCTCTTGTCATGATCAGCAGGAAGATCACTGCAACGATCAGCTCCAGGATCAGCTTCTGCCATGCAAGAAGACCGTCGGAATTTCTTTTGATCACTTTCAGATAATCATCGCAGAAACCGATGAGTCCAAATCCAAGTGTCAGTACAAGCACCGGAAGGATACGGGGATTGCCTGCGGCATAAAATACACTTGCAGCAATAATTCCCGC
The DNA here is from genome assembly GCA_030527665.1 of Eubacteriales bacterium. GTDB lineage: Bacteria > Bacillota > Clostridia > Lachnospirales > Lachnospiraceae > Bilifractor. Next base: position 20,537 of record JAUNAK010000009.1, on the reverse strand, counting down.
CAGGATCGCAAGACCGCCCATGGTCGGTGTTCCGGCTTTTGCCAGATGAGACTGTACGCCTTCTTCACGTTCGGTCTGATTCATCTTGATCTTCTTCAGGAAAGGAATCAGATAATGTGTTACGACCGCCGTAACAACAAATGCGATCAATAAAGGAAAATATTCAGTCCAGTTCATAGTCTATTCTCTTCTTTCGTTTTATTTTTCAGAAATGTAAAAGGCATCCTGTCCCTGACCGGGGACTTATTCATAATACAATGCCCAGTCCTCATTGGATATTCCGTCGGAGGAATAGTCATTCCAGTATTCTTCCTCCTGCTCCGTCTCCTCATTGTACTGCGGCTCAAAATCATCTTCATACTGTTCTTCGGTCTCCCATGCGTGCGGAAGATCACTTCCGTCCTCAGCCGTTCCGAAGGTCGTATCTCCCATCAGGCCCTTTTCTTCGGTATCTTTGATACCGTTTCCATTCCGGTCAATGTATGCGGGATCAAAATCACCGATACCGTCACCGTCTGTATCAACCATTCCGTTCTCCGCCAGTTTAATCTCCGGAATATCTCCTGTCAATGTTTCCAGAGTCTGACCGGTATTGAAGATCGTTACACCGTTATCCTTGCTTTCATACAGACGTCCCAGAAGGATCGCACTTGTACAGAGTGTTTTGTCAACATTTTCCGTGGTGTATCCCGGTTCATCCGGGAAGATATTCATATAAGGAAGAAGCTGTGTAAAAATATTGCGGGCAATACTCATTGCGAATGCGGTAGGCTCCTGATTTTTTGCATTCGGTTCATCTACAACTACATAAACGACAACCTGCGGGTCGTCCAGCGGAGCAAATCCAATAAACGAAAGAACATAGTTGCCCTTTCCTCGCGGAAGTTTCTCCGCTGTACCGGTTTTTCCTCCCATGGTATAACCGGGAATTTTTACAACATGTCCGGTACCGCCTTCATCCATAACCGCCTTCATGGATTTGCGGACAGCATCACTGACCTCTTCGGTATTGGTGCGGCGTTCCAGGATCGGATCGATACTCTGTACAACAGCACCGTTTTCATCCGTTATCGCTTTAACAACATGCGGCTTGTAGTAGTAACCGCCGTTGATCGCAGCAGAGATCGCAGAGATCTCCTGGATCATCGTGCAGGTAAATCCCTGTCCGAAGGCCGATGTTGCCAGTTCCACCGGTCCCATGACTTCTTCACTGAACAGCAGACCCGAACCTTCACCCGGAAGGTCAATACCGGTACGCATACCGAAATTAAAGGTCGTGTTGTATTTATGGAAGTCATCCTCACCGATCTTTTCCGCCATCTGCATCAGCGCATCGTTACAGGAATTTTTGATAACATCATCCAGTTTGATCTTGCCGTGTTCTCCCTCGCAGGCAATGTACTTATCTACGACCTGTTCACCGCCGTCGCAGGTGAAGGTGGTATCCGCATCGAACACGCCGGTGGACAGACCTGCCGCTGCCGTGATCGGCTTAAATACCGAACCCGGCTCATAAGCACTGGAAATACAGAAGTTGCCCCAAAGGTCAAACATCTTCTCTTCCGTCTCTGCATCCGACATCTTGCCGATCTGATCTTCCGTATAAAAATCACTCAGATCTCTGGGATTATTCAGATCATACCATCGATCCGAATCCATACCGAGGATCTCTCCGTTCTTCGGATTCATAACAATGACTCCGACATGATCGGCACCGTTTGTCTTGTTCTTGTCCTTGGCCATCTCTGTCTCGTAGATCTCGAGCGAGTTTCGAATGATCTGCTGTACGTTGCTGTCGATGGTCGATACAACATTATGACCTGCCTGCGCCTGGATGATTGTCTGTTCCACATCTGCATTTGTATCATAATAGCCGTACTGCCGTCCGTTTGTACCATTCAGAATATCTGAATAGTAGCCTTCGATGCCCCAGTCTGCCGTTGTTCCGTCATAGGTAAAGCCGATCAGATCGCAGGCCTGTGAGTCCAGCGGATACTTTCTGACATAATTCTCTTCAAACCAGATTCCTTTTACGTAATACCTGGCATTTTTCTCCGCCTCGGACAGCCCTGCATTCTCTTCACTTTCTGGATTGGTATAGGCTTCGAAGCGTTTCTTGTCATTGATCGTAAGATTCTTCTTCAGAACATAATACTGACTGCTTCTGGTATCCTCTGCATCCAGTACTCCGCGCAGCTCTGTCTCACTCACATCAAACAGAGATACAAGCGCACGTACGGTTTCTTCTTTGTATATTTTTACATTTTTAGCCGTGTCCGTGTCCTGTTCCGTATTAACGACCTGACAGTCCAGTACCAGATTGTACATTTTCTCACTGGTAGCAAGGATCGTACCGTTACGATCGGTAATATCCCCTCGCTGAAACGGGATCGTCTTGCTGTCATACTGCTGCTGTGCCTGCGCAAGGACGATTCTTTTATACTGCTGTCCGCTTGCCGCATTGATTCTTGTAATATCAAGGGCTAAAAACACTAAAGCCAGTATGACCAAACCAAACAGTCCTACCAGCTTTTTACTCATTTTATTTCCGATCCGGCGCTCACGCATACGGCGTTCTCGCATGATGCGCTCGCGCTGGATCCGTTTCTTTTCTTTTTTTGTCAATTTCTTATTCTCTCATACTGACGAACGTAACTCTCGTCATTAATATTGTAATAATAGATCTGGGACTCATTTGCATAGTGCATGCCCAGTTTATCCAGTGCCGTACTTCTGACATCATCCATGGATACAGAAGTCTGTGCCTGCTTATAATAGGCGTCATTATCCGCCTGTAATTTACTTAAACTGCTTTCCATCGCTGCAATCGTCTCCATCTGATTGGTCAGCTCGGAACGAAGCTGCAGATATGCGATACAAACCAAAACGGTGAGCATACAAACCGCTGCCAGGAACGCCACGTATCCCGACCCGATATTCTTTGCTCTTGCTCTGTTCTTTTTTGTCCGCTCACTGACCTTCGGTCTTGCCTCACGGGATTTCTCTTCTTCGAAATAATAATCGTCGTCAAGTACCCGGACCGCATTACCGTCCTCATATGATTCCTGCAGATTGTAAGGATTTCTCCTTACGGAAGCCGATCTAGTAGAATTTACCCTTCTATTGCTGCGGCCCGCATACCCCGCGGTTCTTCTGCCCGCACTGGCCGCCCTTCTTCTCTGCGCCATTGGAACATCACCTCTGTCTACTGGATTTTCCGCTCAAATACCCGGAGTTTTGAACTCTTGGAACGCGGATTTGCTTCCTGCTCCTCTATAGAAGGAGCAATTGGTTTTCTAGTCACTGCAGCACCCTTCGACTTCCTGCCGCATACACAGACAGGAAACTGCGGTGGACATATACATGGATTCTCGTTTTTTCTGAAATTATTCTTAACGATTCGGTCTTCCAGGGAATGGAAGGTAATAATACAGAACCGTCCGCCGTCATTCAGAATATCGATCATACCATCAAGAGAATCCTCCAGGACCTCCAGCTCCCCATTTACTTCAATTCGGATTGCCTGAAATGTTCTCTTTGCCGGATGTCCTCCGGTTGCCCTCATTTTCGCAGGAATCGATGCTTTGATGATCTCTGCCAACTCGCCGGTGGTCTCCACCGGTTTTTTTGCTCTTTCCAGGCAGATATGCTTCGCAATGTTTTCCGCAAACTTTTCTTCCCCATAAGTTCGAATCACACGTGCAAGCTGTTCCTTACTGTAGGTGTTTACCACCTCATAAGCGGAAAGCGACCGCCGCGTATCCATACGCATATCCAGCGGTGCGTCCTCTCTGTAAGAAAATCCGCGGCTTGCATCGTCGAACTGATGGGATGATACTCCCAGATCGAGCAGAATCCCATCCACAGATGTGACTCCGATCTCTGCCAGCATGCTGACCATATCTCTGTAGTTGCCCCGCAGAATCGTTACACGATCCTTATATTCCTTAAGACGTTCTGTCGAAGCAGCTATCGCATCTGCATCCTGATCGATTCCGATCAATCTCCCCTTGTCGGATAATCGTCTGCAGATCTCCAATGAATGTCCGGCACCTCCCAATGTACCGTCCACATAGATACCGTCAGGTCTGATGTTAAGGTTTTCGATGGTTTCTTCAAGTAAAACCGACTTGTGATTAAATTCCATATGCTCCTGCCTTAGATAACGAATGATCAAAGAATGATTCCGGTCTCCTGCAGCCCCTCAGCAATGGAGTCCATATCAGAGAAGTCGTTCTTCTCTTCCCATACTTCCTTACTCCAGACTTCCACGTGATCCAGATAACCGTTCAGAAGAACATCCTTATCCAGCTTCGCATGCGTGCGCAGCGTCGGCGGTACAAGGATCCTTCCCTGCTTATCCAGTTCACATTCCTGTGCTCCGCTTACAAGAAAGCGGATAAAGGTTCTGGCCTTCTGGCTTAAAAGCGGTAAGGTAGCCAGTTTCTGTTCAAATACTTTCCATGCATCCATCGGATAGATCGCAAGATTCCCGTCCATTCCCCTTGTCAGGACAAACTTCTCCCCAAGCTGCTCCCTGAACTTAGATGGGATGATCAGACGACCTTTACTATCGATTGTATGGTTGTACTCTCCCATGAACATAAACAGTTACTCCCCGGTTCTCTGTGACACCTCCCCGGAAGGTCTGACTTTCCTCCCCAGAAAAGTATTTTTCCTCCACTTTGTGTCACTTTCACCCACAATTCACCACTTCTGTGTTCATTTTAGCCCCTTTGAACCTAAAAAGCAACCTATTTTAGCGTACTGCGGCTTCCCCGCCGCAGCTTCTGCCTTTCCCAAAAGGCAAATAATTATCTGTATTTGTACAATATTCAGACAACAAAAAAGCCGATCCCTGACCGGGACCGGCATATTTAGTAGCCCTTTTCGGGCATAACACACAATCTTGTTTTTTCTTTTCAGCGCCCTTCCAAAACAGATAATTCGTACATGGAAAAAGCGCCGTATTTTTTTTGTATTTTTTTTCGTACAATCCTGTTTTCCCCGCATTTTACCCTGAATCAGGTCTGTCCATGCAGGAAAACAGCGGTCGATCACCACGTTTTTTCTACGGTTTTCTGATCATGGCAGAATCTCTGCCTTCATAAAATTCGAAACCGGACGTAGAGACAGCTCGGCAGCGCAGGCTCCGCGATCACTCTTCCGCACGGAAAACTCCGCCAGTCCTCCCATCTGGCAGACTTCCTCCCTCTGCGCGGCAACGAAATTCCCAAGTGAATAATATACATACATCTCCTGTCCGTCTTTCCGGCGGACCCTGCCTCTTTTCTGAAGTACGTGGGGATGATTCCCAATAACCAGGTCCACATTTTCCTCAGCGAAGATCTCTGTCCACTTTTTCTGGAAGGTATCGATCTCTTCCCTATACTCTTCTCCCCAATGCACGATTACCAGGGTAAAATCACTGTTCTTTTTCGCCTCCCGGATGTCCTTTTTCACCTGCTCTTCATCCGTCAGCGTATGAACCGCATACGGATATGCTTCCGGCATCGGAGTCCCGTTTGTGCTGAAGGTATAATTCAGAAATGCAATGCGTATCCCCTCCTTTTCCAGTACATAACAGGGATCGTATTCCTGATGCGAGCTGTCCTGAATTCCCAGACACGGCACATTCTTCTGCCAAAAGAAAGCAGCGGTCGTATCGATTCCTTCCATGCCTTTATCCAGGACATGGTTGGTGGCAGCCGCAGCCAGATCAAAACCGGCATTCACAGCAGCTTCACCGACTCCCAATGGTGTTCCGAAAAACGGATAATCCGAATATTCCCGGGAATCCTTTACAAAGACTGTCTCCTGACACAGGACAGCCACATCCGCCTTTTTGATCTCCGTCGCTGCTCCTTCATATAAATAGGAGAAATCTCCGTTATGCTTCCTGTCGGCCTCCCGAATGATCGAATCATGTATGAGATTATCTCCGGTAACAAGAAAGGTAATTTCCTTTGCCTCCGTACATTCCCCTACGAAGGAAAGTCCGAAAGCAGCATAGTCCCATCTGGTCACCCTTCCGTTTGTTTCCCTGATCAGCAGCTTATTAACCGAATCGTAGGACCAGCTCAAAGCATCCATTCCGATGTCTGAGGCCATCCATTTCTCTTTGATCTGCCCTTCTTCCCAGTCATAAATAAAAATATGCTCCGACCATTCCTTCTCATCCTCCCTGACCCAGAACGGACGGTGTGTTCCGAATCTTCCGATCTTCCAGCAGAGAAGAAGGAGCTCGCACTGTTCATCCCGGTCAATATCTGCCCATATAAAATCCGAGACCTTTATCCCCTCCGGGGACTCCCAGATCTTCTCATCATTTTTTCGAACAGTCAGTCTTCTGTTTTTCAGAACGATCTCATCAGGAATATCTCCCGGATCATCCGCTGGCATAGACGATACTTCTTCCAGCAGCGGCATCTCAACCTGACTGCAGACGATCGTTTTTTCCTTCCAGATGATCCAGTCAGGAAGCAATTTCACATATTTCGCAAAGCAGAAAATTGCGGCGGCCAGCGCCGCCGCAATTAACACATATATGCGTATTTCTTTTTTCTGTAAATGCATTTTATTATTTATCGTTTCACTCTGTATCCGCTTGTCCACTGCGGCTGCTCTTTGGCGCTGTCATAATTGTAGGATCCGGAATCTGACAATTCGATTCCCATCATCTGTCTCCACTGTGTATCCGTCAGTCTGTCACTGGACGGCTGCACGAACTGGTAGAAGGAGAATACCGATCCGGTACATAACTTCGGTACTCCGGCAACAGGTGCAATTACATAAATATTCGCCGGATTGCCGGTTGCAACCTCCAGACATTCTCCATTGGAATTGGAAGCAATATCCGTAACCAGTGCTGCCGGATACTCTTTGGTGCTCAGATATCCGTTTGCCGACTCCTCCTTTAGCGTCTCTGTCCAGAAATGCTCAAGGTTTCCGCCGTAGGATCGAATAAATTCATATTCCTCATCGGAAAGTACCTCATTTCTAAGTTCCTTCTCGGAAATCGTCAGAAGCTGCTGTGCCATCTCGGTCAGACGTCCCAGATTGTCCCGATCGGCATCCTCCAGATATCCCATACTGTCCAGACCGTCTTTTGTTTTCTGCGAAAGATTGATAAAACGGCTCCATACCTCTGTTTCCGGCTCCACATAGCCTCTGTCATCATAGGTATCCATATCTCCGCCGCCCATTTCGGCCATCATCTGCTTTGCATACAGAACGGTATCATGCTTCAGCTCGGTATAACTTCCCGCAAAGGACTCCAGTGCTTTTGTTTTCCAGGCATCCGTAGTCATAAAGCTGGGATAACCGTCTCCTTTTTCCTCAAGGGTCGGTCGAAGCGTATTGAGCCAGCTGGAATAGAGACTCGCATTCCAGAGATCGTCACTGCCCTGCAGTTCTTCCTTCATTGCGTTCAGATTGCTTTCATAATTCGGATAATCGGTAACTCCTGTCGTCAGGAGGATCTCGTACGCCTTCTCTGAGCCAAGAGCAGCTGCCACATCCAGTGTATCCGGCAGCATACGCTGCTCACCGCTGCTGTTCCGTCCTGCGTCATTGGTAAGTGCTTCAAAAATGGCTTCATCGATGGAAAATCTCTGTCCCATGAATCGGAAGCCCTTATTCTCTTCTTTTACATCCGTATCCTCGCTGATCTCGCCCATCGGGATCGAATTGATCACCGGTGCTTCCATGGAATCCGTGATTGCCTTGAATGCGGCAAAGTCACCCGCAGCAATGCTCTGCACATCCTCGGAGCTGCCAAAGGCAGCCTCCAGAGCCGGCTTGTAATCATAGTAGGACAGATCGTCACTGGCACCTGCAAAAAATGAAGTTACCGTATAGATGCTCTCCCACAGGCTCTGTCTGTCACCTGTCAGTGCAGCTGTCATCAGACCGGCACTTCTATTCAGAGAATCATCTTTTTCATAAAAGCCAATCTGACCGTACCACATCATTGCCCGGAAATATCGCTGAAGCACTTCATTCTTCTCATAATATCCTCTCGGAATAAACTGCGTATAATCAATATCACCCCCGGTGATGCTGCATGTCGCAATTCCCGAAGCTGCCGTGATTCTGGAAATTTCTTCATTAACAATGTCTGCTGCTTCCGAAGGAACTTCTGTACCGTCATCCTGCAGTTTTGCTGCAATCGCAAAAAATGCAATATTTCTTCTTGCTGCTTCCTTCCATTCCTCATCTGTCAGCGTATTGTACTGCTCAACACTGGCATCCATCATCATTTTTGACAGAGACTGCAGTGCACCTGACAGACTGTTCTGTTCGGTACGACGCATCAGATAGGCAAAATACAGATGATACGTATGCATCATGGAATCCACGGTTACAAAACTGGCCTGCTGTGCATACCGGTTTGTTTCATAGATCTCGAAAAATTCATTGTAATAGCCATCCTCTACAACGAATAAGTTTTCCTTTAATTTGTCTGCATATTGCGGTGATTCCAGAAGGTATTCATAACGGTCTGCATTACTCAGCTGCATGAGATCCGATATCTCGTACGTGGAAACCGAAGGAACCAGATTCGGATCCGTATTTGACACAAGCTCTCCAAGAAAGGAAGGTCTTACAAGCGACAGAACATCCGCCGTTCCCACTTCACCTTTCTTACCTTTATTTGCTTTCTTTCCGGATTCCGGTCCCTCACTATCCTTATCAACTCCGATGTAGATCGTATTGTCATCCTCATCTGCTGCCGCTGACGAGGAGCCTCCGGAACCGCCGCAGCTGCTGAGCAGCAAAGTCATGCTCAAAAATCCCGCAAGCCAGCCTTTCCTGTTTCTTATCATACTTCCATTCTCCCTTCAACATTGGTTTGCTATGAAAGATCCGGACAGCGACAGCACGGACATATCTGTTCACCTGACGACCGAACCGGCATTGGGCGGGTCTTTCAGCAGCCTGATATCTTATTATACCATGCCCGGTCTCTGATTACACGACTTACTCTTCACGACCTGCGGTTCCCTTGCATACACGTTCCAGCATCGTATCATGAGCAGCCCGTTCAAATGCATCCTCCAACGGTTCCAGATCTGCCCTGCCGTATCGACGAACCAGAGCCGTTTCCAGAAGCCAGTCGCTGAATTCCGGATTTTTCGGCAGGACAGGACCGTGACTGTAGGTTCCGAACACATTGTGGAAACGAACCCCCTCCGTCTGATCCTCTCCGTTATTTCCATATCCCTTCATGACCGTTCCCAACGGCTGCACACCGCTTCCCAGATAGGTTCTGCCGCTGTGATTTTCAAATCCCACGACTGTACTCCCCCCAGATTCTTTTCCCAATTGAAAGGCATAATTCCCGATCATCCGGGTATCCCCGCCTTGGGTGTAAAAATCAGCTGCCCCGATAAATTCACATTTCACGCCTTCATGTGTCTCATAATACTGTCCCATCATCTGATAGCCGCCGCAGATGCAGAGAAACGTTTTGCCGTCATCTGCCGCAGCCTTGATCGACGCTCCTTTTCCGCTTCTCAAGTCTTCCAGAAGCACCTCCTGTTCAAAATCCTGTCCGCCTCCGATAAAAAACAGATCATAGTCCGTAAGCGGATCCTTGTCTCCCAATCCGACTTTTTTCACCTCACAGGAGATCCCCCTCCACTCCAGACGTTTCTGCAGACACCGGATATTGCCTCTGTCGCCATACAGATTCAGCACCTCCGGATAAAGATGACAGATCTTCAATTTTCTCATGACCCGATTTCCTCCTTAGCCTTTCCAGAAAGCATCCTTGCCGGTGATCCGTCCAAGGACTGCACGCAGTGACAGCATGGCGGTATAATTGGGAAGAATAAATACCGGCACTTCACTTTTGCGCATTTTTTCAATCAGTTCTTCCTCCGCGTTTACTTTTTCCACACCATTTTCTTCCATATCCGCATATTTCAGCCGCAGCTGCATATCTTCCGCCCGGTCTCCCAGCACGTACGCATGCAGCATATGCGGATCCCGGCATACTTTTTCAAAATCCGCATCCCAGATCCAGGAAATATCATGGCCGTCTGCCGTCCGGTCATTGAGACAGAACACAGCCTGATAAGGTTCCTCCATGGCGGCCAGATAGTCCAGTGCCTGGCTGCACCCGGCCGGATTTTTCACCAGTATCATCTGTACGCGGACACCATCCAGATCGAAGGTCTCCATGCGTCCGAAGCTGCTGTGTACCTCTGCGAGAACCGGAAGGATCTTCTGTCTGTCATATCCGGCAGCCGTAAAAGCAGCTGCTGCACAGGCAGCATTGTAGATGTTGTACACTGCCGGAAGGCCTACGTGTACATGCTCGATAACACTTCCTCCCGTTATTTCCGGTTTTCTCTCTGTATTTTTTATACTGCCCTCCGTATCCGGATGTGGTTTTGCCTCCGGCAGCGTCTGCTTCTGTTTTTTTCCTTCCGATGCGGTTCCAAAGCGCAGCTCAATATCACTGCCGTCCATCCCCATCGACCGGATCGCCGTTACCGCCACATCCGTCTGATGTCTCCGGTAACCGCAGTTCGGACACCTGAATCCGCCCAGATGGGCATACGTATGATACGAATACGTGTATTCCGTACCGCATCGAATGCAATACCGGGCATCCGAAAGCTCGGCATCCTTCTGTTCACCGACCGGCAGATCCAGTCCGAAATACACGACCGGATTCGGCACATCCAGTGCCAGTGATGCTACCAGCGAATCATCCGCATTCAGACAGAGGATTGCTTCCGGCACCATACGTACACCGATCCGGATCTGCTCCAATGTATTCATGACTTCACCGTATCGATCCAGCTGATCCCGGAACAGATTGGTCACGGCAATAACCTTCGGATTCACCAGCGGCACGACCAGCTTCAATGCAGCCTCATCACATTCGATCACCGCATATTTCCGCCGTGCATGTCCGCTTATGGATGCCTCTGCCGTAAATTCCGCCGTAATACCCGGCAGCAGATTGGCACCCGAACGGTTGGCCAGCGGATCCATTCCTGCCGCCGTCATTGCCCGCTCCAGCATATGTGCGGTTGTTGTTTTTCCGTTGGTGCCCACAACAACGATCGTCTCTACCCCCTCCGCTGTTTTTGCCAGTATATTTCTATCAAAAAACATGGCTGCTTTTCCCGGCGTGGTCGTTCCGCCGCGCTTCAACAGATGAAGTACCTTCCGGGCTGCTTTGCAGCTTCCAACTGCCAGTATCGTTCCCAGCTTTCCTGCCATTTTCAACTTCCTTTCTACTGTATCCCGTTGCATACCTGCTCACTTTTTCAGCTATTCACTTTTCACGATAGCACAGCGTCCGACAGCACAACAAGAGATGCATATCCTCTCCTGTACAAAACGCATCCCCCTTCTACTTAATAATAAGAAGAAGGTATCCCGCATGTTTTCCGGATAGTCTATCCGGATGTTCTGTGCTATCATGTACCTGCAGGAGGTAGAAACATGGAAATTGAAAGAAAATGGATGGTAAACGGATGGCCGGAAGCAGACTTCCCGCTGCTGTATGAACATAACATGCGCCAGGGCTACATTTCCGTAGAACCCACGGTACGCATTCGTGAAGAAGACCGCATTGGAGGACGAACAGAATATATTCTCTGCTTCAAATCTTCCGGACGCATTGCAAGAAAAGAAATTGAAATGGAGATCACACCGGAGAAATTTGCTGAACTGGAGGATCTGATCGAGCTTCCGCTGATCCCGAAGGTTCGCCGTACCTATCAGCTGCCGGACGGCATGAAGCTGGAAGTCAATCATGTAGACGAAGGGCTTCCCACCGAATTCTGGTATGCGGAAGTGGAATACGAAAACATCGAACAGGCAAGAGCCTGGGAACCGGCTTCCGTCGGACTGGCCTCCTATCTCAACGATGATGTAACCGATCAGCCGGGACAGAGCATGGGTGCCTACTGGATCCAGACCAGACTCCGGGATGCAGAATAGAGCATGATCTCCCGACACGTTTCCGGAGTTTTTTCACCATGATTCGCATTTGTAATGCAGAACAGCCAATCACATGACTCAACTATGAGAAACATGCTTTGCGAGTTTCTCAAGTTGTCGCGGTGCTCTCGAATGCCCGTGCCTGCACGGCATTCTCATCGCTGCCCGCGCAAATGCACAAAAGCGGCATATCCTTTTCTCAACCGAAAAAAGGATATGCCGCTTTTTCATAAACGATGTTTGTGCTTTTTATACATTGAAACGGAAGGTGATCAGATCGCCGTCCTGAACTACATAGTCTTTTCCTTCCATACGCATCTGTCCCTTTTCACGGGCTGCCGCAAAGGAACCTGCCTCCAGAAGCAGTTTGTAGTTGATTACCTCTGCCTTGATGAATCCACGCTCAAAATCACTGTGGATCTTTCCGGCTGCCTGCGGTGCCTTCGTACCGATCTTGATGGTCCATGCACGGGTCTCATCCTCACCGCCGGTCAGGTAGCTCATCAGACCCAGTGTCTCATAGCTTGCCTGGATCAGTTTGTCCAGACCGGAGGATGTAACGCCCAGATCCTCCAGGAACATGGCCTTATCCTCATCATCCATCTCAGACATTTCAGCCTCGATTGCCGCACTGACAACGAATACCTTGCTTCCCTTTGTTTCCGCCAGTTCACGAACCGCCTGTACATAGGCATTGCCGGCACCGTCATCGGCCAGATCATCTTCGGCAACATTAGCTGCATAGATCACCGGTTTTGCAGTCAGCATATTCAGCTCATGGAACGCATTGATCACGCTCTCGTCATCTCTGTACGGATCCAGATCGAAGGTGATCGCATCTTTTCCGTCCTCCAGATGTGCCTTCAGCGCCTGCAGCATCTCCAGCTCAAGTTTTGCGGATTTGTCACCGACACGGGCAGCCTTTGTTGTTTTGGAGATTCTTCTCTCCAGCACCTCCAGATCGGCAAAGATCAGCTCGAAATCAATGGTCTCGATATCACGGGTCGGACCTACACTGCCGTCAACATGGATAACGTTCGGATCCTCAAAGCAGCGAACCACATGAACGATCGCATCGCATTCACGAATGTTTGCCAGGAACTGGTTTCCGAGTCCCTCACCTTTGGAAGCACCTTTTACCAGACCGGCAATATCTACAAATTCAACAACAGCCGGTGTTACCTTTTTGGAATGGAAGAAATCTCCCAGCAGCTTCAGTCTCTCATCCGGAACCGGTACGATACCTACATTCGGGTCAATGGTACAGAACGGATAGTTTGCGCTCTCCGCACCTGCCTGTGTCAATGCATTAAAAAGGGTACTCTTTCCAACGTTGGGAAGTCCTACGATACCAAGTTTCATATCAACTATTTCCTTTCAAAAAAAACTTTATCTCTTCAGTTTTCAATTGTTTTATCTGAAAGCCTAAAAAAAAGGCTTAACTCTTGCGATTATACAATGCTAAGCCTTTTTTTTCAATCATAATAACCGGAATGAATCACCTTGCATAAAACGCTCTTGTCTTACCGTCTATATACAGATCCTCCGTTATTTTTACCGAAACAGTCAAATCGATCCGATTGCTTGCATGCCCCAGTTTCAACGTAAACTCTCCCGCTTCGATTTTCCATTTCATATCCCTGTCCAGAAATGCAAACTGACTCGGATCTACCGTCAATGTCACCTCTTTGGATTCTCCCGCCTTTAAAAATACCTTTTGAAAACCGATCAGTTCCATATTCGGACGTATCATCGAAGCATATTCATCTGCAGCATACAGCTGCGGTGTGTATGCACCATCCATCGTTCCGGTATTCTTCACTGTAAAAAAAACACGAATAACGTCAGTAGGATGGTATTCCCGTTTATCCGTCCCGATACTGCTGAATTCAAAACTGCTGTAGGATAGTCCGTGCCCAAATGCATATCTGGGAGCATGCGGTCCATCCACATAATCAGGGAAGCAGATGCTTTCCGACTGCCCCTGGCTGCTCCCTCTCTCATAGGCATAGTAAACCGGCACCTGGGCTCCCTCGTATGCAATTGATACCGGAAGTTTACCGCTCGGATTATAATTTCCAACAAGGATATCTGCTACCGCTTCCTGTCCATGAACGCCTGGCGTAAAGCATTCCAGAAGTGCATCCAGCGTTTCATCCGCCGCATCCGAACTGCAGGGTCTGCCGTCAAAATGAAGCCCTACTGTCGGCTTACCCAACTTTGCCAATTCACGTAAGAATAACTCCTGGCAGACCGGCAAATTGATGTTCATGCTGTCGATTCCCTCTCCTGTGGTGCAGCCTGTAGTCCAACCGTATCTTCCTCCTAATGTGACAATTACCAGATCTGCATCACCTGCAGCCTCTAGTGCCTCTGCAAAATGAGAGGTATCGTTTCCTGTAAATGGGTAACCATAGGAATAAACAATCTCAGTCTCCGGAAGCCGATGTTTGAGTTCCTCATAGATGCTTACCATACCCGGATAGCATTCTCTCGCAAGCTTGTCCGTGTCCGGATGTTCAAGTACCACGTTGCTGCCGGGATATTTTTCTTCTACAGACTCAATCTCAATCTTTTCCGTATTATCCGTACCTGCCATCGTGATTTTGGCTCCAAGACGGGATTCCTGTCTTGCGAAATTCGTATAGCAGCCAAAGAACGGCCGCGTCGTATTACCATGCCAGCCGATGACAGCAATTTTCTTTTTCTCTTTAATCGGCAGTACTCCATTATTTTTCAGAAGAACCATACTTTCTCTTGCAGACTGAAGACTTATTGCTTCATCTTCCTCTGTTTTCACAAGAGCTTTGATCTCCTCATCCGACTTTGGATACGGATTTTCAAAGAGTCCCAATCTGAATTTTTCTTCCAGAATTCTGAATACGGACTGATTCAATACAGCTATATCTGCCTGACCGGATTTGAAACGTTCCAGTAACTCTGCATTGAATGTTTCTACTGTCGGAAGCTCACAGTCCATACCGGCATCAATGGCCATCTCACCGGCCAGAGCCAGACTTTCCCGAAGCTTATATAGGGTGTGTAACTGACCGATCGAGCAGTAGTCGGCAGCCACGATTCCGTTAAATCCCATTTCTCCTCTGAGCATTTCCGTGAGAAGTTCCTTATTACCGGCTACGGGCATCCCATCTACAACAGAATAGCTGTTCATCGCACTTCTCAAATCGGCTTTGCTGATTGCTGCCTGAAACGGCTTTCCGTACACTTCTCTAAGTTCTCGTGGGGTTGCAAGCGATCTGGCAGCATGAATTCCACCCATAGAATTCATAAATCCAAGAAAATGCTTCGAGCATGCCATAATTCCATTCTCTAAATCCCCATCGTTTTGGATTCCTGATACGTAAGCGACTCCCATAGCTGCGGCAAGCGTCGGATCTTCTCCGAAAGTTTCTCCCTGCCGCCCCATTCTCGGATCTCTGCTGATGTCCAGGACCGGTGCAAGACCATGGGTAATTCCACAAGCCCTGGCCTGTCTGCCTATCACCCGGCCGATCTGCTTTTCCAGATCCGGATTCCATGTCGCTGCCTGTCCAAGCTCATTAGGGAATGTGGTAGCCTCTTGCATCAATACCCCCGTAGCTGTTTCGATATGAAAAAATGCCGGAATATGATGTTCACTATTTTTCAGAACGTATTCCTGAATTTCTCTGATCTTATCTACTACCTTCTGTCTGTTTTCCCAGATGCTTGCTGCCAGACAGCTGACGCTGCCTACTCCCTGCGGAAACTCCCTCTTCGTTCCGATGTTCTCCATAAATTCACCCTGAAGCTGGGCAAATTTCTCTTCGATCGACATGCGTGCAATTAAATCCTCCGCACGCTCTCTGGGTGAAAACTCATTACTTAAATACTTTTCCATATTGCCTCCGCTAAAAAAAAGACTTAATCTATTGCTGATTTTATAGTATCAGACAACAAATTAAGTCCTTGTGATTTTTTAGTTATTATTCTCGCATTTTAGATACAAGCAGCTGTTTAAATATATTTGCAGGCAGCCGCATCCGCTACAATTGTCACATCATTATGCAATTGGAGAATAGATGCCGGAACCTCCGGAATAACCGGTCCTTCTATAATCCGTTTCAATATCTCAGCTTTATCAGCACTGCTGACAATAAGCACAATTTTTTTTGCCTGCATAATTGTTTTTATTCCCATGGTGTATGCAGCCTTCGGCATTTCATCTACAGACTCAAAAAATCGCTTATTTGCATCAAGAGTACTTGATGTAAGAGTGACTGCATGAGTTGTCATTTCAAAGGCAGATCCCGGTTCATTAAAGCCAATATGCCCATTATGTCCCAAACCCAGCAGCTGAAGATCCACTCCACCCACACGTTTAACCAGCTGCTCATATTCTGTACATGCCTTAGACGCATTCATTTCCAGACCATTCGGTACATAACAACGCGAAAGATCCAGATTCACTTTGGAATATAGATGCTTATTCATGAAATAATAGTAGCTCTGTTCATGATCATGGGATAATCCAATATACTCGTCCAGATTAACCGTTGTGACCTGCGAAAAATCTAAATCCCCTTTTTTATACCACTCCACCAATTGTTCATACGTACCAATTGGGGTTGAACCTGTTGCAAGTCCAAGCACCGCATTTGGTTTCATGATTACCTGTGCGGAAATGATATTGGCAGCCTTTCGACTCATGTCCTTATAGTCTGCAGCCTTTATTACTCTCATACTTTTTTATCTCCTGCACTAATATTCTACATATTATTGGCCTATGCTTTCTGATTCATTCCAGCCATAAGAATCGGGAGATCTTCCGGCTGGAAAAACTTCGTCATAAATACTTCCCCAAATTCCCTGTTAGGAGCAGTACTCTCCACTGTTTCCGCCTTTGTCTCCTCAGACATTCCATCATTCATAGATTTCATGTATGCGAATGCTTCCATTTGTCGGGCCTGTCCTTCCGGAGTCCACCAATCCCTCGATGTGTAGGCGATATTCCCATGCAGATCTGATTTTATATTCTCTGCAAGACGCGCTTCGAATTCCTGATAGTCATTGTCAGAAGCCCACAAAATCTCAGCAAGCGCATATACTCTTGGGAATAACAAATTTTCCAAACGTTCTTCATTCTGAATATGCTCGGCCCAAATTGCAGCCTCCATACCTTGCAATCCATCACTTTTATCTACCTGCCGCATTCCTAAATGCGGAACGGTTTCATATACCTTTTTCAGATTTGTCATACTGTATGGATAATCAAAATACAGTTCAAACATATCTGAGTAAATCCACTTCTGCTTCGTGTCAGCATATTTTTCCATGGAATCTCTGTGCTGTAACGTCCAGTACTGAATTTCTGCATTCTCCAGATTACTTACAGATCTAAGCGTTTCATTCCAGAATACCGCCGTCTTTCCGTTTGCTTTAAAAATTTCATTAATTCTCGAAGCAAAATATCCCTGCAGCTGCTCATAATCTGTGTATCCCATGTCCTGCATCTTTTTTGTACAGCAAGGACATGCTTTCCATTCTTTTTTCGGTGCTTCATCACCGCCTGTGTGGAATCTGTCCCCCGGAAATAATTCAAATATCTCCTGCCACAACTCATTTAAAAACTCATACGTTTTATCGTTTCCGGCACAAAGAATTACCGGGAAAATACCTCCGGTTTTCGCAAGACTCACCTGTTTATGTGAGCAGCTCAAATCAGGGTATGCTGCCAGAATGCTGCTCACATGGCCCGGCATATCGATTTCCGGAATAATCTCAACTCCCCTGATTTTTGCAAACTCACAGATTTCCTTTATCTCCTCCTGCGTGTAATATTCCGAACCGGTAGTATGAAGTAACGGAAATTTCCTGCTCTCAATTCTCCATCCCTGATCATCCGTAAGATGCCAATGAAATACATTCATTTTTGCAAGTGAAATTTCTTCAATAACCTTCTTCACCTCATCTGCACGGAAAAAATGTCTGGCACAATCCATAGACAGTCCACGATGTGAATATCTTGGTTCATCTTTAACCCGACACGTTTTGACCGTACCGTTTTCCATTAGTTGGACCAGCGTTGTCAGAGCATATATTATCCCCTGCTCTGATCCAGCCGCTATCCTGATCAAGTTGCTGTTTACAGAAAGTTCATAAGCCTCAGAATCCATATCTTTTTTTCAAGTATGATATCGGCTTCCTTGTTTGAAATTGCAACTCCGGCTCTGGTCAAAAATGCATCTGCGCACCATGGTTCAAACTTTCCAAAATCTATGCCAATATTCTGATGAAAGATAAATACTTTTTCATCGCCGTTTTCATATTCTTTCAACTTAGGTATTACATTCCCCATAATCTCCTCCTTACCAATCCAGGCAGAATCTCATCTTACTCAAATGAAATTTCTTTCATCTGAAGCTGTCCGTCACCTCTATATACAAATGTCAGCTCATGATCTCCTGTGACGTTTCCGAGTTCAACAGAATACTCGATCCATTCAGCATCTTTGGTATGATTCAAAACCTGTATTGACGCCTGACTTTTCTGATCCACCAAGATGTCAAAACATCCTGTGGCTTCCCCTCTGATTGAGAGTGTGACCTTTGCTGCTCCGTCAAACGCAAAATATCTATAACCAATTCTGGTTCCATCTGAAATTTCAGATATGAACCGGTCCTCTTTATCATTTGCAATATGCGGCATAGATTCGGTAATTGCCTCTGTTCCCTGGTGAGGCATGTGTCCATTCGTTAGCTCACAACAGATGGCAGCACTATAGGATCGATCTGCCGGAAGAGCCACTCCGTTCAATCCGCAGCTGGTGATCTGTACCTGTGGAATACTTCCATCTGCAAGTATCTCTACAGGCTCTGCACAGCCCTGGCGGGAATATGTGGTTTTGTGCGTCTGTCTGTGGTAAAACACATACCATTTTCCATTGATCTGCTCTAAACAGCCATGATTGTTTCCTGTAACATATATCCTGTCCTCAGGAGCTCTCCCTCCAAATCCGATATCACCATTTGAAATGATTACGCCGCCATAATGAAACTCTTTATCCGGATAATCACTGACTGCATAACACAGTTCATGCTGCCATTGAGAGGAATAAATAAAATAATACTTATTCCCAATCTTTCTCATGGAACTTGCTTCAAAGAACGCATGTCCCTCAAATTCCGTACCATAGCTTTCAAACTGCCCCGGAATAACTCTCTTGATAGAGCCTTTGACTGTGAGCATATCCGGCTCCAGCTCCACGACATTGGCACCCATATACGGATTCTCATGAGACATAATATGCTCTGCCGATTTACCAAAAAGCATAGTCTCTGCGCCCAGAAGCTGCTCCTGTGATACAGGTCCGGTTGCTCCTGCATGCTCTAAACTCCAACCATAATACAGAAAGTATTTTCCATCTGTATCCGCAAAAACGGCAGGGTCAAAAGTAATGTACCGATCCAATACTTCTCCATCTGCCGTTTGAACCGCTCCATAATACTCAAATTTCCCGGCGGGAGTGTCACAAACAGCTACATGAATCGGTCCTGTAAAGCACCCGTCTCCGGACATGGCATAATAGAGATAATATCTTCCATCCGCGCCTTTTACACAGTCAGGTGCATACATATATTTCTGTTTTTCACTGTAATCCTTATCCTGCGATGCCTCATAAATTGTCCCCTCACACCGCCAATCAGTCAGATCATTTACCGGTGCACTCCAGCACTCATACGGTAACATGCAGAAGCTCTGTCCGCCTTCTGCATCATGAGATCCATAGATATATACTCTATTCCCAAACACATGAGGCTCACCATCCGGTATATATGTCCCCATCGGTAAATATGGATTGGCAATCACTCTCTGTTTCATATAACCGACCTCCACTTTAGATATGAAATCCCAGACAACAGCCTGGGATTTCGTATGTTCTTAATTAAAATCACTCCTGTGCCTGAGCTCTTCTCTCTGCAAGTTCTGCATCCATCTGCGGTTTCATCTTATCTAACTTATAGAATCTAAGTGCAAATGCTCCTGCGAGATAAATTACCATTGGAATGATCGAATATAATAATCTGATCATAAGCACTGCAGAACCTGACTGCTCGGTAAGAGCACCATCGAATCCTGCTGCTGATAAAAATGCGCCTGTCAGCAGCACACCAAGTGCCTGTCCTACTTTCATTGCAAAATTTGTTACGGAGGAAATCGTACCTTCCATTCTTCTCATACCCTTCCACTCATTGTAATCTGCACATTCAACAATGAGGATATTACCAAGATAAGATGTCGGAAGTGCTACAAGTCCACTTACAATACCGGCACATGCCAGAATCAAAATATTATCCTTTGCAATAAATCCTAATATTCCGCTTACAATGGATAATGCCAGTGTTCTTCTGATAAGCTGAGCTGTAGACATTTTCTTAAGAAGCGCCGGGAAGAAAAGCATGGATACCATCGCCAATATTCCAAGGGCACCTAATGCTCCGCTGATCTCAATGTTCTTTACTACATATGCAAAGTAATATGTACCTACATTCAATCCTGCAACAATGTTGGTAACTCCATAAATTGCTGCA
>JAUNAK010000051.1:4703-20975 GCA_030527665.1 Eubacteriales bacterium | reverse complement strand
GAGGTTACTCCTATGAGATCACTCTTACGAGATTCTTGTTTTAATTTCTATGTTTACCCGGCTTGTTCATTTACCAATGCATGATAACCCGCAGTGCAATCGTCGCTCCAAGGTATACAAGCAGAAACAGGTATGCCAGATAATCTCTCGTCGCATAGCGAAGCGGTTTCATCTGGGTTCGTCCGTCACCGCCGTGATAGCATCTGGCTTCCATTGCCATGGCCAGGTCGTTGGCCCGGCGGAATGCCGATACGAAAAGCGGTACCAGAAGGGGAACCATGGCTTTTACGCGGCGGAAGATACTTCCGGTCTCAAAGTCTGCGCCCCTGGCCTGCTGCGCCTTCATGATCTTATCCGTTTCCTCCATGAGGATCGGAATAAAACGAAGGGCAATGGACATCATCATGGAGATCTCATGTACCGGGACATGAATGACTTTCAATGGACGGAACAGGGATTCCATCGCATCTGTCAGCTTGTTCGGCGTGGTCGTCAGCGTCATGATCGATGCACCGATGATCAGGAGCACCAGACGCATGCCCATCTTGAAGGCCATCGACAGACCTTCCTCGGTGATCTTCAGGAATTTCCAACTCCATACCGCTGTTCCCGGTGTCATAAATATATTCAGTGCCATGGTGAAGATCAGAAGCACCCACACAGCCTTCAGTCCTTTTACCATGAATTTAAACGGTACTTTGGACAGAGCGATCATGCCTGCCAGCATAACAATGCCGATCAGATATCCCCAGCTGCGAAAAATAAACAGCGAGGCAATATACACGATTGTTCCTATCAATTTTACTCTGGGGTCCAGTCTGTGCAGAAGGGAATCTGCGGGATAGTACTGGCCGATGGTAATATCTCGAATCATTTTTTATATCCTGCCTTATTTATATAAGAAGATAGCTTCCCGGAAGCATATTTATCATAATACCACTGTATGTTTTATCTTCCCAGTGCTTTCATGATCGAAGCCTTTGCTTCTTCAACAGTCGTTGCATCTGTATCCACATCCAGACCCTTTTCTGCCAGTGCATGCATGATGTAGGTCATCTGCGGTGCTGCCAGACCGATGGCTTCCAGTTCTTTATAATGTTTGAAAACTGCCTTCGGGGTATCGTCATAGGCTTTTACACCTTTGTTCATAACGATCAAACGATCCACGTATTTGGCTACATCTTCCATACTGTGGGATACAAGGATAACGGTAATGCCTCTGTCCTTCTGCAGTGCGGTGATCTGATCCAGAATCTCATCCCGTCCCTTCGGATCCAGACCGGCGGTCGGCTCATCCAGAACCAGTACATCCGGATTCATGGCAAGGACACCGGCGATTGCTACGCGGCGCTTCTGTCCACCGGACAGGTCAAAGGGAGATTTTTTGTAGAACTCCTCTCCCATTCCTACCAGAAACAGTGCCTCTTTTGCCCGTTCCTCACAGGCAGCCTTATCCAGTCCCTGGTTCTTGGGTCCGAAGCAGACATCGGTCAGAACATCGGTCTCAAAGAGCTGATACTCCGGATACTGAAAAACAAGTCCTACATGGAATCGAAGATTCCGACGGTCGTACTTATCGGCCCAGATATCCTCGCCGTTGAACAGCACCCGGCCGGAGGTCGGACGCATCAGACCGTTGAAATGCTGGATCAGCGTGGATTTTCCGCTTCCGGTATGACCGATAATTCCCAGGAACTGTCCCTGCGGAATCTCAAGGGAAACGTCTTTCAGTGCATGCATTTCATAGGCGGAACCCTGGCTGTAGGTAAAGGTTACGTTTTCAAGCTTCAGCGACATGACCGGTTCCTCCTTTTCCTTCCTTGATCTTCATGATTTCTTCGGTGAACTCCTCCAGAGTCAGAATTCCCTCGGGAATCGGAAGTCCGTCCTTACGCAGGGCGTGTGCCAGCTGTGTAACATGCGGCACATCCAGCCGAAGCTCCTGCAGCTTTTCTACCTCGGAGAATACCTCCTTCGGTGTTCCCTGCATGACACGGCGGCCCTGGTCCATGACGTACACATAGTCCGCATGAACAACTTCTTCCATATAATGAGTGATCAGAATAACCGTCACGCCTTCGGTACGATTCAGCTCACGAACAGCCTCGATGACCTCTCTGCGGCCGTTCGGATCCAGCATGGCGGTCGGCTCATCCATGACGATACATTTCGGCCGCATCGCCATAACGCCGGCAATTGCCACCCGCTGTTTCTGTCCGCCGGACAGACGGTTCGGGGAATGGAGGCGGTAGGCAACCATTCCTGTTTTTTCCAGACTGCTGTCTACTCTTCTCCAGATCTCATCGGTGGGCACACCCATGTTCTCCGGACCGAAGCCGACATCCTCCTCTACAACGGAGGCAACGATCTGGTTGTCCGGATTCTGGAATACCATTCCCGCCTTCTGGCGAATGTTCCAGAGTTCTCCGTCATCTCTGGTATCCAGACTGTCGATATACATGGTTCCTTCTGTAGGAAGGAGGAGTGCATTCATCTGCTTGGCAATGGTAGATTTTCCGCTGCCGTTATGGCCCAGAATGGCCACAAACTGTCCTTCTGCAATGTCCAGTGAGACATCTTTGACAGCGTGAGTAATCTCCGGTTCTGCTCCTTCTTCCGCATACTGCAGATAATCGTAACGGATCTTTTCTGCTTTTATAATTTTTTTCATGTCTTTATTCCACTTTCCATACACCGGTCAGATAGCGTGTATTTCTCTCTGCAGCCTTGCATCGAGTTCTCCCCAAAAGACTTCTCGCAGGGAGATCCTTCTGTCTCTTTCAAAAAACAAGGAGGCCCCTGCTGTCTTTCGTCGATTTATTCCGAAAGACAGCTGCAGAAAAACTTCACTACGCTTCTTCGGTGATCAATGAATCGATAAAGTTCAGAATCTCGTCCTTTCCTGCTTTTGTCAGCGAGGAGAACGGAAAAATCTTGATGTCGGAGCCGGCCTGCAGCGTGGTGCGCATCAGCTTCAGCTGCTTCTGTACCTGACTTCTCTTGATCTTGTCCAGCTTGGTTGCAATGATGACCGGCTCATAGCCCTGTGCAAGCATCCAGTCATACATCTGGCAGTCGTTTGCCGATGGTGCATGACGGATATCCAGAAGCAGGAATACTACCTTCAGATCCTTGGATGTATGCAGGTAGCGCTCGATCATTCTTCCCCAGGACTGGCGTACTTCAACGGAAGCGTTGGTGTAGCCGTAACCCGGAAGATCCACAAAATACAACGCATCATTGACATGATAGAAGTTGATGGTCTGGGTCTTTCCCGGCTGGGAACTGGTTCTTGCAAGTGCCTTGCGGTTGACCAGGGAATTGATCAGAGAAGATTTGCCGACGTTGGATTTTCCTGCGAAGGCGATCTCCGGCTGTCCCGTTTCCGGGAATTTACTGGTAACACCGCAGACGGTCTCCAGTACAGTATTTTTTATGATCATTCGTTTGCATCCTTTCCTTCGGAAACCAGTATACGGGGCAGTACGTCCTCCATGGTTCTGACAAAAACGATCTCCAGTCCTTCGGTGATCTCCTTGTCCATCTCTTCCACATCCGGACGATTTTTCTCCGGTACAAGTACGGTACGGATCTTTGCCTTCCGGGCTGCCAGAAGTTTCTCCTTCAGTCCGCCGATCGGAAGTACTCTTCCGCGAAGAGTGATCTCACCGGTCATGGCCACATCACATCTGGCCGGAATTCCGGTGATTGCGGATACCATTGCCGAAGCCATGGTAATACCGGCGGACGGACCGTCCTTCGGAACCGCACCTTCCGGGATATGAATATGAATATCATGCTTATCGAAAAATTCCGGCTCGATCTTCCATTTTTCCGCTGAAGAACGAATGTAGCTGACAGCAGTCTGTGCGGATTCCTTCATGACATCGCCCAGCTGACCGGTAAGAACGAAGGCGCCTTTTCCGGGCATGATATTGACCTCTGTCTCCAGGGTAACACCGCCGACACTGGTCCAGGCCAGACCGCGGACGATACCGATCTCCGGCTTCTCATTCGCCGTCTCCTCTGTGAACTTGCGCCGCCCCAGGAAATCCTCCAGATTCTCCGGTGTAACGACGATGGATTTTTTCTTCTCTTCCTGGCATTTCAGTGCGGTCTTGCGGCAGATCTGACCGATCTGACGTTCCAGATTACGCACACCTGCTTCCCGGGTGTAACCGTCCATGACGATTGCCAGTGCCTCATCCGTGATCTCCAGCTGTCCCTTCTTCAGTCCGTTTGTACGGATCTGCTTCGGAACCAGATGTTCCTTGGCGATATGCATCTTCTCATTGTCGGTATAGCTGCTGATCTCTATCAGCTCCATACGATCCAGAAGCGGCCGCGGAATGGCATTGACATCATTGGCCGTTGCCACAAAGAGCACCTCGGACAGATCGATGGGAAGCTCTACATAGTGATCGGAGAATTTATCGTTTTCCTCCGGATCCAGTACTTCCAGAAGTGCGGAAGCAATATCTCCTCGATGGTCGCTTCCGGTCTTGTCGATCTCATCCAGCAGCATAAGCGGATTCTTCACGCCTGCCTTGTGCAGACCGGCTGCGATTCGTCCCGGCATGGCGCCGATATAGGTTCTTCTGTGACCGCGGATCTCAGCTTCATCACGTACACCGCCGAGGCTGACACGGATATGGGTACGTCCCAGTGCACGGGCGATGGACTTGGAAATGGAAGTCTTTCCGGTTCCAGGCGGTCCAACCAGGCAGAGGATCGGTGCCTCGCCTTTCTTGGTGATCAGACGAACGGCCAGATATTCGAGGATTCTCTCCTTTACTTTCTCCAGACCGTAGTGATCGGCCTCCAGAACCTTTCTGGCTTTCTTAAGATCCCGGTTGTCACGTCCCATTTTGTCCCAGGGAAGTCCCAGAAGGGTCTCGATGTAACCGCGGATCACACCGCTTTCGGACGGATTGCCGACCACATTTTCGAAGCGGCGGATCTCTGCGAATAATTTTTCTTTGACTTCATCGGGAGCCTGCAGCTTCTCGGTCTCCTCACGGAATTTGCGGATGTCGCTCTGCACGTCATCATCGCCCAGCTCCTCGCGGATCTCCTTCAGCTGTTCCCGAAGGATGTATTCCTTCTGGTTCTCATCGATCCGTTCCTTGATATGCATCTGCAGTTCGGTGCGGATCTTGATGGCTTCTACTTCATTTGCCAGCAGCCCGCTCAGTACGAAGTAGCGGTCCCGCAGGGAAACGGCCTCCAGCAGACGCTGCCGCTGCACATAGCTGACCGGCATATTGATGGCGATCTGGTCCACCAGTTTCTCCAGCTCGTCGATGTCCATGATCTGGATCTGCAGATCCTTGCTGATCCGCTTGCCTTCCTGCGCATATGCGGAAAACAGATCCTTCAGGTTGTCCATGAATGCCATCTGCTCGACTTCATCCATCGGTGCTTCATCACCGTCGTCACAAACAGCAACCTTGGAACGCAGCAAACCTTCCGTTGTTTCAAAATCCAGCAGCTCTGCACGCTCGGTTCCTTCCGCCAGTACCCGCAGCATTCCCTTGGGAAGGCGGAGCACCTGTTTTACCAGAGCGATGTTTCCGATCTCATACAGGTCATCCAGAGTCGGATCCTGTACGGCGGTATTTTTCTGTGTTACAAGAAAAATCCGCTCGTCCTTCAGCATCGCTTCTTCAACAGCCTGTACGGATTTTTCCCGGTTGATATCAAAATGCATTACCATGTTCGGAAGAATCGTCACTCCCCGGAGAGCTACGGTAGGCAATACTTGAATGGTTGTCTCTCTCATTTGTTCTCCCTGCCCGTTTCCGGGCCCTTTATATTGCACAAAAATCTGTTCAGCCAAAACAGATCGGCGGAACAGATTTCTGTAGTGTCATCATTTTCTGCCGCTGCGGGCTTTCGGTGCCTTGATCTGACGTCTGGGAACCGGCTTCGGCTCACCATGGATCAGTGTGGGCGTACCCGTTCCATTGACCGCATCCTCTGTGATCTCACACCTGTGTACGGTATCATCCGATGGAATGGTGTACATAACATCCATCATGGTATTCTCCATGATTGCACGAAGTCCGCGGGCACCGGTACTGCGGTGCATGGCTTCCTTGGCCATGGCTGCAAGAGCAGCATCGTCAAATACCAGTTCTACACCGTCCAGCTCCAGCAGCTTCGCATACTGTTTAACCAGTGAGTTTTTCGGCTCTTTCAGAATACGAACAAGAGCTTCCTCATCCAGTCCGTTCAGAGTTACAACGACCGGAATACGGCCGACCAGCTCCGGGATCAGTCCGAAATGAACCAGATCCTCCGGCATGACCTCTTTGAGTACCTTGCCTACTTCCTCTTTGGAGCGGATACCCAGATCGGAACCGAATCCCATTCCCTTGGTATCCTGACGGGTCTCGATGATCTTCTCCAGACCTTCAAAAGCACCGCCGCAGATAAACAGAATGTTGGTGGTATCGATCTGAATAAACTCCTGATGCGGATGTTTTCTTCCGCCCTGCGGCGGAACATTCGCAACGGTTCCTTCCACGATCTTCAGCAGCGCCTGCTGTACACCTTCTCCGGATACGTCACGGGTAATGGACGGATTCTCGGATTTTCTGGTGATCTTGTCGATCTCGTCAATATATACGATTCCATGCTCCGCACGATCGATATCGTAATCGGCAGCCTGGATCAGCTTCAGAAGAATGTTCTCAACATCTTCGCCTACATATCCGGCTTCTGTCAGTGTGGTTGCATCTGCGATCGCAAACGGTACGTTCAGCAGGCGTGCCAGTGACTGTGCCAGCAGGGTCTTGCCGGAACCGGTCGGTCCCAGCATCAGGATATTGCTCTTCTGCAGAACAACATCCGAATCCTGATTTGCCAGAATACGTTTGTAGTGATTATATACTGCAACAGAAAGGACTTTTTTTGCCTCCTCCTGACCGATTACATAATCGTCCAGATACTCCTTGATCTCCACCGGTTTCAGAAGATTGATCTCCTCACTGCCGGATACCGGAGCATTGGCAAACTCTTCGTCGATGATCTCTGCACAGATCGCGATACAGTCATCACAGATATAAGCACCTGCCGGGCCTGCAATCAGCTTGCGGGCCTGATCTTCGGTCTTGCCGCAGAAGGAACATCTGACTTTCTGTTCATTTCCCTTATTTGCCACGTTTTTTATCTCCTCAATATTAATTCCCTTTGCAGGGCAGCACTTTACAGGATCCACAGCTGATTCGACAGGCAAAAAATTATTAAGCAGCCTTCCGTTTCCGGATACCAATGCCGGTTTTCGGCCTTATTCCTGCAAATCTGCAAAGTGCGGAAAAGGGCATGCGGAAAACATCCGTAAAAATGCTTTCCGAACACCCCTTTTATTGCTTATCGATTTGTGATCACCGCATCGATCAGCCCGTATGCTTTTGCCTCTTCTGCTGTCATGTAATAATCCAGCTCGGTATCACGCTGAACGACTTCCAGCGGTTTACCGGTGTTCTGAGACAGAATCTCATTCATTTTTCTCTTGGTTTTCAGGATCTGCTCAGCAACGATCTCAATATCGGTTGCCTTACCCTGAGCGCCGCCGGACGGCTGATGGATCATAACCTCCGCATTCGGCAGTGCAAGTCTCTTACCTTTTGTACCGCCGGCAAGCAGGAATGCTCCCATGCTGGCAGCAAGGCCGAGACAGATGGTGGATACATCACATTTGATGTACTGCATGGTATCGTAAATAGCCATTCCGGCTGTTACGGAACCACCCGGGCTGTTGATATACAGATGGATGTCCTTGCCCGGATCTTCCGATTCCAGGAACAGCATCTGTGCAACGATCAGGTTGGCAGATACATCTGTAACTTCCTCTCCCAGGAAAATAATTCTGTCCTTAAGCAGACGGGAGTAGATGTCGTAACTTCTCTCTCCGCGTCCTGTCTGCTCAATGACATATGGTACTAAAGGCATTGATTATTCCTCGTCTTTCTTCTCTTCGGAAGCTTCTACCTCTACTGCGTTCTCAGCAACGAACTCAGCAGCTTTCTGTGCAAGAAGCTCTTTCTTCATTACTTCGATCTGTGCATCGCCAAGGATGGATTTGATCTGCTCAACTTCCATGTTGTAAGCTTTAGCCATATCAGCGATCTCTTTCTCAACAGCCTCGTCATCAACAACGAGTGCCTCAACCTCTGCGATCTTCTCCAGAGTCAGCTCTGTACGGATCTGGCTCTCAGCCTGCGGTTTAACCTGATCACGCATAGCGTTGATATCGGATCCTGTGTACTGCATGTACTGCTCGATGGACATTCCCTGAGACTGCAGTCTACGTGCGAAGTTCTCAACCATGTCATCTGCGCGTGTAGCGATCATTGCGTCCGGAATCTCGATCTCTGCGTTCTCAGCAGCTTTAGCTACTGCAGCATCGGTCTTAGCCTGCTTAGCAGCAGCCTGTTTGTCTGTCAGGATCTTGCCCATCAGGTCTGCTTTGTACTCTTCCAGAGTATCGAACTCGGAAACATCCTGTGCGAACTCATCGTTCAGCTCCGGAAGCTCGGTTCTTGTGATCTTGTGAACGGTACAGGTAAATACAGCTGCTTTGCCTTTCAGATCCTCTGCATGATAATCCTCCGGGAAAGTAACGTTTACTTCTTTGGTCTCACCGGCTTTAACGCCTACCAGCTGCTCTTCGAATCCCGGAATGAAGGAACCGGAGCCCAGTTTCAGATCCTGGTTCTCAGCTGTGCCGCCTGCGAATGCAACACCGTCGATGGTTCCTGCGTAATCCATGGTCACAGTGTCATCCATCTCTGCAGCGCCGTCTTCGATAGTGATCTTGCGGCTGTTCTTCTGCTGCTCGGAAGCAAGTGCTTTCTCAACTTCCTCATCGGTAACGGTGATATCGGATTTCTCAACCTCTACACCTTTGTACTGTCCCAGAGTAACTTCCGGTTTAACAGCAACTTCTGCAGTGAAGATGAAGGATTTGCCCTTCTCGATCTGAGTAACATCGATCTGCGGCTGGGAAACGATCTCCAGACCACTCTCTTCAGCAGCCTTCGGATAGTTCTCGTTGATCAGCTCGTTTGCAGCATCTTCGTAGAAAATAGCCGGTCCGTACATTTTCTCTACCATCTGTTTCGGAACTTTTCCTTTACGGAAGCCCGGGATGCTGATGTTCTTTTTCTGTTTCTGATAAGCATGCTGCATAGCCGCCTCAAAATCCTCAGCGGAAACCTCAATTGTCAGCTTTGCCATATTCTTCTCCAGATTTTCTACTTTGACGCTCATTACAGTCAAATCCTCCTTATACATATGTAAAAACTTTTGTATTTTTTTATTCAGCAATTTCGAAGAAAAATCCCTCGAAATGTCCGTATTTTCAAGCTTTACAGCCATTATGAGAGTATAGCAAACTATTAAAATCCCGTCAAGTGTTCATACTTATATGACATTTGTATGAACGCCTGACGGGATCTTTTCTCCTGTTTTTCTTTTTACTCTGACTGAAACAGCCGTTTCAGCCTCATCTTATTTCAATCGGATAACTTCCACACTGTTGTCGGATACGACCACAAATCTTCGATGATCCAGTCCGAAGATCTGCTGCACAGCTCCGTCATAGCTTCCCTGATACTTCCGTTTTCCCTTCATATCAAAAACGCCGATCTCCTGTGCTGCATTGTACAGGCAGATCTCACCGCCGACGATCTCGGCTCGCTGTCCGCTGAATTCCACATCGGTATCCAGTAACTCTTTTCCGTTTATATCGAAGAGCCGGATCTTTGTCGTATTGGCCTCCTCGCCTGCGAGCAGCATACCGATATGGGTATCATCGTAAAATACCGACTGGATCACTCCTTCTACCTGCACCGATACCTTCTCTTCAACAGCAGTATCTCCGTCATAGACGGAAAAGCCGTCGTCCCGGAGAGCAAGGACTGTCGTATCTGTCATATAGTACAGATCCGGAATGATCCTCTCCGTATACGCAAAGCTTGCAATTCGGTTATCCATCTGATTCTGACCGACTGCACCGAAGTTGTAGAAATTCACAACACCTTTCTGCGTGCCGTCTTCAATGCTCAGATATGAGACAGCCAGTGTGCTTCCGTCACCGGAAACGGACACATCCATCGGATAACCGGGATTATCGATAGAAGTTTTGATTGCCGCAATCTTGTCTCCGTTTGCCTTGTAATAGTAGATCCATGTACCCGATGCATCTTCCTCGATAGTTGCTACTGTTCCTGATGCAGAGACCTCTGCTTTTACGATCGGAAGACTTGCGGAAGCGGTTCCCACCGAACCGTCTTCGTCGCAGATCACTATATTGGTACCCGCTTTATCATAGATGGCAGCCTTGCCGCCGTTCAGACTGACACGCGGGTTGTTCATCGTGTAGCTCACATCCCAGAGGATCTCTCCCGACTGTTCGGAAAGAGATGCACCGTCGGTACTGTATCGAAGAATATTCCGATCCATGCTGCTGTACCGTGCAGTCAGTGTATCTTCCTGCTTACGGCTCATGATGACATCGTATTTTTTGTATCCCCAGCGGCTGATCACTGTCGCTGTAACGATAACAAAAATCAGGACTACGGCGATCACCATCAGATGCGTGCCTGCCTTCAGCGATAAGCTGAAGATCCGTCTGCGTTCCTCTTCACTCAGCCGGGGGTCTTCATCCTCCCAGTCCTCATCATCCAGATCGTCGAAATCCGAATCATTGGAATCCGGCTCATCCTTATCCGGATCCGCATCCTTTGGTTCCATGCGTTTTTCGGACTCCGAACGTTTTCTGCTCCGGCTGCCGGCTTTGTCCCCATCTGTTGTACGGCCTGCTGACTTACTGCCGGCTTCCGCTTCTGCGGATTCCGAATCGAGCAGTTCTTCATCCAGGTCTCCGTCCTCCGCATCCATCGATACGGACACACGTGGATTCTTTTTATTGCGAACCGGCTTTTTCGGCTTAATGGAAGCCGGTTTCTTTTTCTTTTTTAAACCGCCAAGCAGAGGAACCCGGAATATACCGTCATCTTCATCAAATCCGTCATCCAACTCCGCCAGATCTTCTGCGAGGATTCGTTCCCTCTCCCTCCGAATCGTCTCTTCATCGATGTCAGACTCGTTCTGTGCTTTGTTTTGTTCTTCATTTCCGTCAAAAAAAACGGTCGCAACACCGTCTGACGGTTTCTCCTCTTCTTCCCGGCTCCTGTCAGACTCCGCTGCTTCTTCCGAAGTTTTCTTTCGAAAAAGCCCTTTTCTGCTGTTCCGCTGCGGCTTTTCTTCGGATGCTGCCGAATTCTCTGCATCTTCCGGTGCAGGCTCTTCGGAGCTGCCTTCCTTCGTATTTTCTTCTTCTGCCTTCATCCGCTCTCTTCGAGCTTCTCTCGGCGGAAGCTTGATTCCATCTTTCCAGGCGCGCATTTCCGCCTGTCCGTCTGCATGATCCTCCAGCGCGGCATCGATTCCCTGGATGATATCCTCCGATGCAACGACTGCTGCAGGATTGGCAATATACCCCTCATCGAAATCAGATGGATATGCATCCTGTCCCGGATCCATTGCCTGGATCCGTTCCTTTATTAAATTTTCTTCCATTTTGTTATCCATATGATTACCGATCGTTCATTCTTTCAGGATGTCTGTACATCCCTTTGCTATAAATTGGATAGTATCCGCAGCAGAGCCGTTCCCCGCTGCCATACACGCTGCATGTTCTGCCTCTTACAGAGTCGTTCGCCCCTCCAGTGCACGTAGAAGCGTCACTTCATCGATATATTCCAGATCGCCGCCGACCGGTACACCGCTGGCAATTCGCGTTACTGCGATTCCCGTCGGCTTGATCAGCTTGCTGATATACATGGCGGTCGTTTCGCCTTCCAGACTGGAATTCGTTGCGATGATCACCTCATCCACATCTCCCTGCAGACGCTGGATCAGTTCCTTCAGATGAATATCATCCGGACCGATTCCCTGCATCGGCGAAATTGCTCCGTGCAGCACATGGTAGACACCGTCAAATTTCTGGGTCTTCTCATAGGCAGCCAGGTCTCTGGAATTTTCCACGACCATGATCACCTTATGATTTCTGGCCGGATTGGCACAGATCGGACAGACCTCCGTATCGGTCAATGTACCGCAGATCTTGCAGTAGCGGACATTGTTTTTTGCATTACGAATCGCATCCGACAATGCATTTACCTGTTCGCCGGACATGCCGATAATATGAAAAGCAAGCCGCTGCGCCGATTTCGGTCCGATTCCCGGAAGCCGGCCGAGCTCCTCAACCAGCTTGCCGATGTAATTGCTGTAATACTGCATTAGAAACCAAGTCCTCCGAAGCCGCCCAGGCCGCCGGTCATTTTGTTCATGTTTGCAGTCTGCTCTTCCTCAACCTGACGCAGTGCCTCATTAACAGCTGCTGCGATCATGTCCTCCAGCATCTCTACCTCTTCCGGATCCACTGCATCCGGATCGATCGTTACTTTTGTAACTTCTCTCTTACCGGATACGGATACCTCAACGGCACCGCCGCCGACTGCAGCTGTAAACACCTTCTCTTCCAGTGCCTTCTGCTGTTCTTCCATCTGACGCTGCATACGCTGTGCCTGTTTCATCAGGTTATTCATATTTCCCGGCATACCGCCCGGGAATCCGCCTCTTTTTGCCATAGTAGCCTCCTGTGTACATATTCTTAATAAAGATCGTGTCTGCTCTGATAATAGTATTTTAATAAAATTAATAAAAATCAGAGGGATCTTCCTGGAAATCATCGATCGGAATTCCCTGAATCTCCGACTCCAGCAGCTCTGTGATCGGGATATCCGACAGCTTGTTCATCTCCGAACTGTCTGCGGAAACGGCTTCAATATCCGCCGTCTTGCCGGTCAGTTTCTGAATGACCTGATTCAGCTGTTCGATATGCTCCGGCTGATTGATCAGCTCTTTTACCACTTCATTCGGTGCCATCAGATACAGACGGGTACTTCCTGTTGTTCCGTCATATTTCGGAACAGCCGCCGACAATGCACCTCCGAGAATGGATCCGGTCATACCGGCAATCTTCCTCCATTCCGTTTTGATCCTTTTCAGATCCTCCGGCGCTGCTTTGGCCGGGGGTGCTGCATTCGTTTTCACCGAAGCTGCCTCTTCTCCCGGAAAAGGTCTGCCGTCAAACGCATCCGGCGGTGGTGCCTGCATGACCACTCCGTCTTCAACCTTGCGCTCCAGGGTACGGATCCGCTCCAGGATCGCATCGGTATCGATATCCATCTGCGGCCTTGTCAACCGGATCAGAGCAGCCTCTGTAAGCACCTGCTTCTGTGTTGCCAGTCGCAGATCTGCAGAAAGATCCGATAGTATACGGATATACCGCATAAGTCCGCTGCTGTCAAGCATTTTGCTCTCTTCCTTGAGCTGCCGCAGGTTCTCGGCAGATACATCCAGCACATCCTCCAGATCATCGGAATTCTGCACAAGCAGAAGATTTCGCAGATACCAGGTGAAGTCCGAAACAAACTGGCTCATCTCCTTGCCGTTTCGTACCATCTCATTCAGGATCCGGATACTGCCTGCCGCATCTCCCTGAATCACCTTTCGAAGAAGTGCACTGAACACGTCCGTATCCACGGTCCCAAGTACATCCAACACCCGTTCATAGGTAAGTTCTTCCCCCAGATAAAAAGCGATGCACTGATCCATCAGACTGAGTGCATCTCGCATGGAACCATCCGCTGCCTTTGCCACATAGCGTACCGCTTTTTCCTCTGCCTGCACCTGCTCACGATCCAGCAGTTCCTGCAGCCGTCCGGCAATGGCATCGATGGTGATCCGGTGAAAATTATACCGCTGACAGCGGGACAGAATGGTTACCGGAATCTTATTGACTTCTGTGGTTGCCAGAATAAAGATAACATATTCCGGCGGCTCCTCCAGTGTTTTCAGCAGAGCGTTGAACGCACCGGTGGAAAGCATGTGTACCTCATCGATGATGTACACCTTGTATTTTCCCTGTGTCGGCCGATATGCGACCTCCTCCCGGATCTCTCGAATATTGTCGACGCCGTTGTTGGAAGCCGCATCGATCTCGATCACATTATTGGAGGTACCACGCAGGATGTCCCTGCAGACGTCACATTCGTTGCAGGGACTTCCATCTTCCAGCGGATGCTCGCAGTTCACGGCCCTGGCGTAGATCTTCGCCGCCGAGGTCTTACCTGTTCCGCGGGTTCCGCAGAACAGATAAGCATGACCGATCCTTCCGGCTTTCAGCTGATTTTTTAAAGTTTTTACAATATGATCCTGTCCTTTTACTTCATCGAAGGTCGAAGGACGGAACTTACGATAAAGAGCCTGATAGCTCATATATTACCTACTCCTGTTCGTTTATTCCTTGACTCGCATCAGTCACCGAAGGAAATACCGATTCGTTTTGCTTCACGAACCTCCTGACACTTCGGATCAACGGCTTTCAGCTTGCCGGCAACATCACCGAGCGGAACTTTTTTTACTTTGTTGTCAACAATACCTACCATGTAGCCGTACTCGCCATTCAGGATCAGACCTGCAGCTGCGGATCCGAGTCTTGTGGAAAGTACACGGTCATACGGACACGGGCTTCCACCGCGCTGTGTATGTCCCGGAACGGTTACACGGATATCCATGCCGGTAGCCTCTTTGATCTCTTCTGCGATCTTGTAGGATACAGACGGATATTTCTGTGTGATTTCTGCCATTTTCTTCTTCATTTCCTTCTTCGGAAGTGCAGCGATCTCTTTGGAAACAGCACCTTCTGCTACTGCAAGAATAGTGAACTCGCTTCCGTTGGCCTTTCTTCTGTTGATTGCTTCTGCAATCTTTTTGATATCATACGGAATCTCCGGAAGAAGAATAATATCCGCACCGCTGGCAATACCTGCATACAGAGTCAGCCAGCCAACCTTATGTCCCATAACCTCAACGATAAATACACGGTTGTGGGAAGATGCCGTTGTATGGATGCAGTCGATTGCTTCTGTTGCAATGTTCACTGCACTGTAGAAACCGAAGGTCATATCGGTTCCGTAGATATCGTTATCGATGGTCTTCGGCAGATGCAGAACGTTCAGTCCCTCCTCACGAAGAAGGTTTGCTGTCTTCTGGGTTCCGTTTCCGCCAAGGATAACCAGGCAGTCCAGGCGAAGCTTGTGATAATTCTGTTTCATTGCCTCCACCTTGTCCAGACCGTTTGCATCCGGCTCACGCATCAGCTTAAACGGCTGACGGGAGGATCCGAGGATCGTGCCTCCGCGGGTAAGAATTCCGGAAAAATCATGTGCCGTCAGCATACGGTAATCACCGTAGATCAGGCCCTTATAACCGTTCATGAATCCATATACTTCCAGATCCTTTACATTGTTGAAGAGCCCCTTAACAACACCTCTCATGGTTGCATTTAATGCCTGGCAGTCTCCGCCGCTTGTTAACATACCGATTCTAAGCATACTATTCTCCTTTCGATCAGCCGCACCCGCCGATCAAGCATATTTGAATTTATTATATGTCAAATAGCACCTCAGCACAAGAAAAAAGGCGGACAGCACTTTATCGTATCTAAGAATACCGGAGCTGTCATGTGCATAAATTCCCGTGAATTACCGTTTTTCAGATACCAAATACAAAAATACAGCTGAAACAAAAATGCAATCACGAAAAATACATTGATTTTGCCTGTGTCTTGACTTTTGAAAAAAGCCACTGTATACTTCAGAGTATCCGCGCAGCCGGGGAAGCAGCGGCGTCCTGTACCTGAAATCCGCTATAGCAGGGGTGATGCTGAACAGAGATCCGCTTCATTTCATTGCTGCCTCTGATAAGTGATGTTGACGTTTGGGTCTTACGCAACGGAAACCTGTGAACCGTGTCAGGACAGGAATGTAGCAGCACTAAGCAGGACCTTTCGTGTGCCGTAAGGTCGCCTGGGCTGAGTTAACTGTCAGAGTAACGTTTGGGGTGACGGACCGACGGGATGCGCGCGGATAAGAAAAAGAGCGAATGCAGAAATGCACTCGCTCTTTTTCTTATGTATTGATCCTCCCCGCTATTCGGGCTCCCGAAGCTCCGCTTCTCCGCCCTCATATCGGGGCGTGTCATAAATCCAATTGCCCCTTTGCATGCAAGCATGCAGGGGCATTGGATTATCATTCACTTACGATTACACGGATTGCTCCGTGCTACGCACTCCCGCAATCCTCCCCGCTATTCGGGCTCCCGAAGCTCCGCTTCTCCGCCCTCATATCGGGG
>JAUNAK010000051.1:0-4603 GCA_030527665.1 Eubacteriales bacterium | reverse complement strand
CGTGTCATAAATCCAATTGCCCCTTTGCATGCAAGCATGCAGGGGCATTGGATTTATGACACTGTAATCGTTACATGCCCGGGCGGTTATCGAAGATCTCGAGATCTGCGAGGATCCTGGCTTCGTAGTCTCCGGTTACCTCTTCCATATGGCCGAAATGCATCAGATTGGTCTCGGCACCGCAGGTTCCGTCATCTTCGCAGAATTCCCAGATATGATAAGTCAGACCCCGATCGATAAAATCGATGCTTCCTACCCCGTCCTGCTCGGTGTATGTGTAGTTATATTCCTTCTCTGTCAGGCTTTTCTGAATTTTTTCTAATCGCATCTTCTACTCTTTAAACTTTCCTGTTTTATTTGCTGCAAACGCCTCTGTCAGTGCTGATATACCATCTGTTTTTTCAGCACTGCGGCCGTTTCTTCTCCGTTCAGCAGAGATACCAGCTCAAGACCGAAATCGATGGCAGCTCCCGGGCCGTGGCCGGTCGTTACATTGCCGTCGGTGATCACCGGCTGATCCAGAACTTCCGCTCCTGTCAGTTCTGCTTCCATTCCCGGATAGATGATTGCTTTTCTTCCCTGTACAAATCCCAGCTTGCCAAAGATCATCGGTGCCGCACAGATCGCAGCTACCCGTCTGCCTGCTTCATACTGCTTCTTCAGCAGCTCCAGAAGCGGAGCGTATGCGCCCAGATTCTGTGTTCCAAGGCCGCCGCCCGGAAGGATCAGCAGATCCGCGTCTGCAAAATCCACATCCTCAAATACCTGATCTGCCATAATATCGATCTGATGTGCACCGTGTACCAGTGTACGTCCCATGATCGATACCGTTACGACCTCATTGCCGGTTCTGCGAAGCATGTCCACCGGTGCCAGTGCTTCGATCTCTTCCAGTCCATCCGCCAAAAATGAATATACTTTAGCCATAAGTACTCCTCTCGTCTGAATATTTTGTATTAAAATCTTTGTCTGCAAATCTTAATTTAAAAATCTTTATCTGCAAATCTTTTTATCATATATTATGCAAAACTGCATTTCTGATCTGTATTACAGCCCTTTTGCCTTGTCGATGGCAGCCTTTGTCGCTTCCATAACGGCGCTGCGCATACCGTTTTTCTCCAATACACGTACCGCTTCGATCGTTGTTCCTCCCGGAGAACATACCATATCCTTCAGCTCGCCGGGATGCATGCCGGTTTCCAGAACCATTTTTGCACTTCCAAGAACAGCCTGTGCCGCAAACGTATAGGCCTGTTTTCTCGGCATGCCGTCATGAACGGCAGCATCGGCAAGTGCCTCGATGAACATAAACACATAGGCCGGGGAACTGCCGCTGACCCCGGTGACAACATCGATCATATTTTCCGAAACCTGCTCAGCCTTGCCGAAACAGCTGTAAATTGCCTTCACTTCCTCCATTCCGTTTTCCGTTACCAGCCGGTTCGGGCAGAGTGCAGCCATACCCTCTCCTACAAAAGCCGGTGTATTCGGCATGGATCGAACGATCGGAACCGTCTTCCCAAAGGTCTCTTCCAGCCAGGACAGTGTTTTTCCGGGAGCCAATGTTACAACGATCCTGTCTTCAGTAACCAGATCACGGATATCACGGATCGCCTCCTCCATATAGATCGGCTTCACTGCCATGATCAAAATATCCGCAAATGCCGCTACTTCCTTATTATCTGTCGTCACTGCAATTCCGAAACGTTCGGAAGCCTCCTGCAGCATAGCTTCCGCTTTGTCCGAGGCCATCAGATTCTCTTTTTCAACCAGATGATTGCCGAGAATGCCTCCGATCATAGCCTTGGCCATATTCCCGCATCCAATAAATCCGATTTTTTTATCCATCAATTCTCCTCCTCTCAATATAGAACACCTTCTCCGTCAAATTCCGGTATAAAACTATCTTTTGCAGCACTGCCTTCCTGTATAAACGCCTGTGTAATTCCCAGATCCAGTGCATAATCCACCAGTGCATTGTATTCTCGCCGGGTTGCTTTCCTCGACAATTCCGGATATTTCTCTTTGATTCTGTCAAAAGGCGTGTACTGGTTCATTAAACTGAACCATACCTGCTCTCCGTATGTTTCATACACATACCGAACCACCTGTTTTGTGTTTCTGACCATTCCCGGCAGCAGCAGACAGCGCACGATCACACCTTTTTTCATCAGCCCGTCTTCCGAAAAAACAGCCTCCGGACACTGCCGGAGCATCTCTTCCAGCCCTTCCTTTGCCCGTTCCGGATAATCCGGAGCTCCGGAATATCGGGCTGAAGCTGCCGCATCCATGTATTTAAAATCCGTCAGATATACATCCACAATGCCGTCCAGCAGCCGCAATGCTTTCGGATCCTCATAGCCGCCGCAATTGCACACGATCGGAATCGTCAAACCATCCTCTTTTGCCTGCAGCAAAGCTTCCCGTATCTGCGGAATATACTGGCTCGGCGTCACAAGATTGATATTGTTGGCCCCTTTTTTCTGCAGATCCAGAAAGATCCCGGACAGACGCTCTATACTGACTTCCCATCCGTAAGCCGCATGTGCCAGCTCATAATTCTGGCAATAGACACATTTCAGATTGCATCCGGAGAAAAACACCGTACCTGAACCATTTAAGTTCCCGTTTTCCTCCGATCCGGATATACATGGTTCCTCCCAGAAATGCAGAGCAGCCCTGGCAACATAAACCTCTGAAGTAACACCGCAGACACCGGTTTTCCCCTTGCTTCGATCCGCTCCGCATTTACGCGGACAGATCGTACAATTGCTCATTTGCTGTAAATATAAACTCTCCATGTTTATTCATTTATCCTCTGCAGATCAGGATACGGAATCAAAGGTTCCGGCGGAGCGTCGTGTTCTCCCAGCAGTTTCTCCATCCAGATCATATTATACCATTTTCCAAACTTAAATGCGCAGTGACGGAATTCCGCGATAAACCGATACCCCATATGTGCATGAAAATTTCTGCTGTTCCTGTTCAGATATTCATCATCCGCATCCGGAACGGCAATACAGGCATACAGATTTCGAATGTTCTGACTTCTGAGAATCGCCTCCAGAGCTTCATACAGTTTTCTGCCTGCCCCTGATGCCCGGTATTCTCTGTCAATATAGATCGAAGACTCTGCACACCAGTCATAAGCGGCCCGTTCATGAAAACGGCCGGCGTATGCATAGCCGATAATTGTACCGTCTGTCTCTGCAGTAAGATAAGGGTATGTTTGCAGCGTCTTTGCAATACGGCCGGCAAATGCCTGCACAGACGGAACCTCATATTCATAGGTTATCGCTGTATTTTCAATGTAATATGCATAAATTTCCAGCAGACGTTCGGCATCTTCTTCATGCGCCTGCCGGATGGTAATCTCTGTCATATACCCTCTGCTTTCTATTTGCTTTTGTACAGAAATGCTCCTGAAAAATCTTTTCAGCCCTGTCCGGATAGAATCCTGTTCTTATGAGAGCTTGTGTCTGAGGCATTTCCGCTTTTCAATTTCAACATTGATTGTTATTATAGAGCATATTCAATGAATTCGACAGCTGTTTTTACTATATACACGAATCTTGCAAGAAATTTCGCCGCTTCATGCATACATAATTCGTTCTACAAAACATACATCTTTATTATAAAAAATAATTTGTTCTGCAGAACTTGCATCTAATTATAAGAAAAAGGAGTCTACGAATATGAGTAAATATCAGGGTACCTGCGATACCTGTGCCTATCTGACCTACGATGACGAATACCAGGAATATTACTGCGATATCAACATGGATGAGGATGACTACGCACGTCTCCTGGAGGATCGTCATGCTGCCTGTCCCTATTACCGCAACGGGGATGAGTATGCCGTTGTTCGGCACCAGATCTGAGAGCTTTACTTAAATAATTCGGGCACAGTAATCTTTCATTACTGTGCCCGAATTATTTGCTTTGTCCACCGCAACAAACAAATCAGCTATATAGTTATTCCTCAGATATTATTTTTTCCAGTTCACGCTCCATATAGGGTGTCCACCACTCCAGATAGCCGGCCTTTGTCGGATGAAATATTGTAAATTTATTTTCTGTATTTGTATTATTTTCTGAACCACACATATCTTAAGTCACGAATATGCGTATATATTCCCAATCCATTTAACAAAAAAGCCCGCAGGATCATGCAGATGATATTCTCATCCACATGACTCTGCGGGCTTTCCCCTCATTATAAAGCCAGTTTTTTACTAAAAATGGGCAAAAAAAAGCTCCTCGTGGTGGACTCGAACCGCCGACATCATGATTAACAGTCATGCGCTCTACCGACTGAGCTAACGAGGAACAATTTCTTATATGAAGATATTACATACCTTCAAAACTGAATACACATTTCCATACCTTTATGAGGATGGCCAAAGTTTGTTCTTAAAACCGGTCATCTCGCATCTTCGATGCTCGATGAATTTGCTTCGCAAATGTCCGTCTGCAGATTCTGTCGGTCTTCGGAATGTAAACATTCCTCATACCCTCCATCATCTACATCCGCCCGCTTTTAAGTTATTGGTCAAACCCTCGACCGATTAGTAATGGTCAGCTGCATGCATTACTGCACTTC